>NZ_JBAKHT010000007.1:0-236791 GCF_036906755.1 Micromonospora sp. CPCC 206171
AGCAGGCGGACAAGTCCGGCCGAAGGCACAAAGGCCAGTCAGACGATGGGTCACGCCCGCTACTGCCAGCTATCAGCTCACCACCACTGAGCCGACCCCGCCATGCTCACAGTCAGCCGAGTTCCGCCGCCAGTCGCGCGGCGTTCACCGGCCCCTCGTGGGCCCGCTGCTCGGCGTACGTCACGATCAGCCCGACGAGCTGGACCAGGTAGACCGGGACGACCAGCACCGCGGTCAGCGTGACCACCACGACGGCGCCCACCGCGGTGCCCGGCGCCGCGAACGGGTCGGCGCCCAGCGGCGCGGTGCCGACGGCCTCCAGCACCGCGCCGACCACGGTCCCGGCGACGACCGCCGCCGCCACCAGCGCGATCCGGGCCGGCACCATGCCGAGCCGGCTGCGGAAAAGGTGGAAGGAACGCCCGATCGGGTTCTGCCGCTCGAAGAGGTAGACCGGGCCGGCCAGGGCGAGCGCGAAGGCGAGGTAGACGCCGGGTATCACGCAGAAGCAGAAACCAACCGTGACGAGCAGACCGACCAGCAGGGTCCAGCCGAACAGACCGGGCGCCCGGCGCAGGCCGTAGCGCAGCGCACCGCCGAGGTCGGCCGGCTCGCCGGCCGCCTGCCGGGTGACCACCCAGGTGCCGGCCGCCCAGCCCACGCTCTGGAACAGGTAGAGCAGCAGGATGGCAACCAGCGTCGTGCCGCCGAAGGTCAGCAGGTCGCCCAGGAAGCCCTCGGGCAGCGAGCCGTCGGCCGGCACCGGCTCCGCGGTCTGGTCCAGCCCGAGCGAGATGATCGACAGCACCGCGGCGGGGAGCGCCTGGGTGAGCAGCATGATCGGCAGCAGCGTGCGCCAGCCGCGCCGCAGCGCGCCGGCGCACCGGGTGAACCAGCCGTCGATACCCGCGTGCGGTGGGTTCACCAGCGGGTCGGCCGGGTCCCATCCGCCGGCGGCCGGCCAGCCGTACGGAAGCTGCCCGGCGTACGGCGGGTAGCCGGCGTACGGCGGGTGGACCGGCGGGAAGCCGGCGTACGGGTCGGAGCTGGGCGGGTAGCCGCCGGTGGGCGGGAAGACCCAACCCGGGTACGGGCCGGCGGGCCCGACCGGGCCGCCCGGCGCGGGCGGGTCCACGGGATCGGGTCCGGGCGGACCCGACGGGGACTGGTCGGACATGAGCGCTCCTCAGCGACGGCTGGATCGGCTCACGATCTTCCCTGGTGCCCGCCCGCGCCGCTGCCCCCTGGGGGGGCCGGCCGACGAGCGAAACCCGGACGCCACTCAGGCGATGACGCGCACCCGCTCGGCCTGCGGGCCCTTCTGGCCCTGGGCGATGTCGAACTCCACCCGCTGCCCGTCGTCCAGCGCCTTGTAGCCGTCCATCTCGATGGCGGAGAAGTGGACGAAGACGTCCTGGCCGCCGTCGACGGCGATGAAGCCGTAGCCCTTCTCGGCGTTGAACCACTTCACGGTGCCCTGTGCCACGGTGCACTTCCTCACTCTGCGCGGCGTTCCACGACCCCGGGGCCGGCGGAGCGGCACCGGAGGACCACCGCTTCGGCGATCGGTGAGGGCCGCTGAATCGGTGACCGAAATCGCACGCTACACGAGGCGTGACGGCGGCGCACGACCACAAATCGGGCATATTCCGGGTGCTCCACGGACCGCCGTCCATTGGCGACGGTCGCTGCGGTATGCATGCGGACATGACACCTGCCCCGGCCCGCCCGGAAGCCCGGAGAGCCACGGTCCGCCGGGTACGCCCCGAGGACGCCGCCCGGATGCGGGCGCTGCGGCTGGAGATGCTCGCGGACGCGCCGCTGGCGTTCCTGGAGACCGTCGCCCAGGCCGCCGCCCGCCCGCACGCCGACTACGCGGCCCGGATCGCGGCCGTCTCCCGGGGCGACCACACCGCGCAGTTCGTCGCCGACCCCGGTGGCCGGCTCGTCGGCCACGCCGGCGGCATCGCCTCCCCCGACGAGCCGGGCCTGACCGTCGTCTACGCCGTCTACGTGACCCCCACCTGGCGGGGCAGCGGCCTGTTGGCCGACCTGATCGACGGGGTGGCCGCCTGGTCCCGCGCGGCCGGTCGCCCGGAACTGCTGCTGGAAGTGGTGGTCGGCAACGACCGCGCCTACCGCGCCTACCAGCGGCTGGGCTTCACCGACACCGGCGTGCGCGTCCCGCACCCCACCGTCCCCGCCATGCGCGAACTCCAGATGCGCCGCCCTGCCTGACCTCCCGCCACGGACACCCCGCACCGGCCGGAGCCCCACCAGGCCAGCACCCCGATGGAGGCGGCGCCCCTCCCAGGGACAGCGGACATGGCAGGCCGGGGGGAGCCACCCGCGGAAGGATCAAGCCTGACCGCCTGGAGCGGGTGGGCTCCCCCCGGAAACCCCGACCTGGACGAACGGCGAAGACCTAGACGTGCCGCCGACTCTGCACGATCCGGAACCGGTTAGCCACGTACGCCCCATCGGTCAGCGCCGCGTTCGCGGCCGGGTTGGCGCCGCTGCCGTGGAAGTCCGAGAACGCGGCCGACTGGTTCACGAAGACCCCGCCGGTCAGGTTGCAGGACAGGTGCACGCCGACGTCGACCGCGGCGGCCTCGGTCGCGTCCAGCACGGCCTCGTCGGTGGAGTAGACGCCGGCGGTCAGCGCGCCCTTCTCCCCCACCGTCGCGCGCATGATCTCCAGGCTGTGCGCGGTGGAGTCGGTGGCGATGACGAAGGAGATCGGCCCGAACCACTCGCGGCCGTAGGTCGCGGTGTCGTCGGCGGCCAGCTTGACGATGGTCGGCGTCCGCACCACCGCGCCGGGCAGCGCCGGGTGCTCGACGGTACGCGACTCCAGCACCGGCTCGCCGACCTTGGTCACCTCGTCGAGCCGCTCCAGCACCCCGTCGTTGACGATGGCGCCGGTGAGCTCGACCCCGCGCGCCGGATCGGCGGTGAGCTTGGCGACCGCGCCGGCGATGCCGGCGGCCACCTCGTCGAAGCTCTTGTGCCCCTGGTCGGTCTCGATGCCGCCGGCCGGAATGAGGATGTTCTGCGAGGTGGTGCACATCTGGCCGCTGTACAGGGTCAGCGTGAAGCCGAGGTTGCGGCACATCCCGACGAAGTCGTCGGTGGAGTCGATGACCACCGTGTTCAGGCCGGCCTTCTCGGTGTAGACGGCCGCCTGCCGGGCGTTCGCCTCCAGCCAGTCGCCGTACTCGGTGGAGCCGGTGAAGTCGACGATCTTCACGGCGGGGTGCAGCGCCAGGGTGGAGGCGAGCTTCTCGCCCGGCCCCTCGGGGGCGAGCAGCACCAGGTTGGGGTCGAAGCCGGCCTCGGCCAGCACCTCGCGGGCGTACCGGACGGTGATGGCCAGCGGCAGCACCGCGCGCGGGTGCGGCTTGACGACCACCGGGTTGCCGGTGACCAGCGAGGCGAAGAGACCCGGATACGAGTTCCAGGTGGGGAAGGTGTTGCAGCCGATCACCAGCGCCACGCCCCGGGGCACCACGTGGAACGTCTTGGTCATCCGCAGCGGGTCGCCCTTGCCGGCCGCCTTCTCCCAGCCGGCCGTCCCCGGGTGCCGGGTCATCTCGGCGTACGCGTAGGCGAGCGCCTCCAGCGCGCGGTCCAGCGCGTGCGCGCCGCCGGCCTGGAAGGCCATCACGAACGCCTGGCCGCTGGTGAACTGCACCGCGTTGGCGAGCTCGAAGATGTGCTTGTGCAGCCGGTCGAGGATCTCCAGGCAGACGCCCACCCGGGTCTGCGGGCCGGCGTCGCGCCAGGCCGGCAGGGCGGCCGAGGCGGCGGCGACCAGCTCGTCGGCGCCGGCGTGCGGGTAGCGCACGTTCAGCTCCAGCCCGAAGGGGCTGGTCTCGGTGGCGACCCGGTCGCCCGAGCCGGGCTGGTCGAGGGGGAAGTCGCCCTTCAGGTACGCCTCGAAGGCGGCCTTACCGTCGGCGGCGGCGGTCTCGCCGTACACGCGGGGGCTGGGTGACTCGGGATAGGCGGACCAGTATCCCCGCTCCGTGATGGCGGTCAGCGCACGGTTCAGGGTGTCGGCGTGCCTGTCGTACAGGGGGTGCGGGGTCTCCGTCATGCCCGCCATCATGCAACAGGTCGGTCCCAGATCAGTAGAGCAGTGTCACAAGTGGGATCGTCACCGGTCAGAGCGTCAGCTGCCACTCCGTCGAGGCGTCGACCGGCCGGAAGCCGAGCTGCTCGTTGATCCGGATCATGTGCCCGTTCTCCGCCGCGTTGAAGGTGTCGATCGCGCGCAGCGCCGGCTCGTACGCCAGGGCGTGCCCCAGGTTCTCGATCTTGGTGAGCAGGCCCAGCCGGTGGCCGCGGTGGGCCGGGTCGACGATGGTGATCTGCTGCCAGGCGTGCCAGTCCGCGCTGGCGCCGAGGCTGAGCATGCTCCAGGCGACCAGCCGGCCGGAGCGCTCGTCGACCGCCGCGACGTGGTAGCGGCGGCTGCCCCGGAGGTCGAGCGCCCGCTCGACGCCCCGGATCCGGTCCGCGTCGACCCGCTCCTGCTCCCACTCCAGGTCGCCCAGGGGCGCGTCGGTCATCAGCCGGCCCTCCAGGTAGGCGACGTCGTCGACGTACTCCTGGGGGGTGGCCTGCTGCCAGCGGACCGTGCGGTAGCCGGCGGCCGCGCTCCGGGCGCCGGCCAGCAGGGTGTCCAACGCGGACCGGTCGAGGGTGGTGGTGTCCAGCCGGCGGCGCACCGCCGCCAGCGCGGGGCGGGCGCCGACCACGGCGGCGAAGGCCGCTCCGGCGGGGTCGCGCGCGGGGCCGTCCGGCAGGGCCGAGACGACCTCCCCCACCACCCGCTTGCGCCCCGCGTCGCGCAGCAGCCGCACCCCGTGCTCGTGCAGCGCCCGGCCGACGCCCCGCCGCCGGTACGCCGGATGCACCACCAGCTCGGCGGCGGCGTTGTCGGTGTTGTCCAGTTGCGGCAGCTCGAGGCGGAGCCAGCCGGCCGGCACCCCGTCGAGCCGGGCCAGCGCCCAGTGCACGACGAGGCCCGGCATCGGGTGCCGGACCAGCGCCTCGAAGCGCCGCCGGCAGTACGGCGGGAGGTCCGGCGCGTCCGCGTCGGTGACCGCCGCCCCGATCCGGTACGCCGCGTCGACGCCGGTCTGGTCGGTCGGCTCCAGCGGCGTGAGGGAGATGCCCATGCCGGTGAGCCTGCGGCCCGGAAAGCGAACGGGCCAGCGATTTTCTCGCTGGCCCGTTCGAACGTTGGTCGGGAGGGACGTCCACACAACGCCTCCGGCGTTGGGTCGTAAGAACTCAAAGTCTCCGGCGGATCGCCCTCCCGCACGGAGCATCTTGCGCCGTCCGGTTCCTGTCGTCAAGTCCTTGTCGGCGGGTTTTCCACACTCACAGCGAAAAGCCAGTTACCCGGCGGATCGACCCGATCCCCCGTCCGGGCGATCCGCCCTCCCCCGCCCGGCCGACCTCGCCCCGCTCCGACCGCGCCGCCACCGCCCGCCGCCCCCCTCGGTTTGCGGCGTGTCGCGGTGTCCCGGCGGCGGGAGGGCGCGACACGCCGCAAACGGGGTCACCCCGCCGGCCGACACCCCGTGGGTGGCGCGCTCGATCAAGCGGGCCGACCGGCGGGCGCCGAAGGCGGCGGGGCGGCGGGCGTCAGGCGAGGAGGCCGGCGTCGCGGGCGGCGCGCAGCGAGGGCTTGATCCGGTGGGTCGGGCCGACCTGACCGGCGACCGCGTCGATGGTCTTCAGTCCCTCGCCGGTGTTGAACACGACGGTCTCCGCGGTCGGGTCGAGCCGGCCGGACTCGACCAGCTTGCGCAGCACCGCCACGGTCACCCCGCCGGCCGTCTCGGCGAACACCCCGGTGGTCCGGGCGAGCAGCCGGATGCCGGCCCGGATCTCCTCGTCGTCCACGTACTCCATCCAGCCGCCGGTGCGGCGCACCGCCTCCAGCGCGTAGAGGCCGGCGGCCGGGTCGCCGATGTTCAGCGACTTGGCGATGCCGGTCGGCTTGACCGGGACGATGGTGTCGCTGTCGCCGTGCAGCGCGACCGCGATCGGGTTGCAGCCGGCGGACTGGGCGCCGAAGACCTTCCAGCCACCGGCCGGCGCCTCGACCAGGCCGATCTCGACCAGCTCGGAGAACGCCTTGTCGATCTTGGTGAGCAGCTCGCCGCTGGCCATCGGGATGACCACCTGGGCCGGGATCCGCCAGCCGAGCTGCTCGGCCACCTCGTAGCCGAGGGTCTTGGAGCCCTCCGCGTAGTACGGGCGGACGTTGACGTTGACGAACGCGGTGTCCTCGAACTCGTCGGTCTCCACCAGCTCGCCGCAGAGCCGGTTCACGTCGTCGTACGACCCGTCGATGGCGACCAGTTCGCCGCCGTAGACGGCGGTGGTGACCACCTTGCCCTGCTCCAGGTCGCCGGGGATGAAGACCACCGAGGGCACGCCGGCCCGGGCCGCGTGGGCGGCGACCGAGTTGGCCAGGTTGCCGGTGGAGGCGCAGGCGAACCGGGTGAAGCCGAGCGCGCGGGCGGCGGTCAGCGCCACCGAGACCACCCGGTCCTTGAACGAGTGGGTCGGGTTGGCGCTGTCGTCCTTGACCCAGAGCGGCCCGGTGATGCCCAGCTCGGCGGCCAGGTGCGGGGCGGCGACCAGCGGGGTCAGCCCCGGGTCGAGCGTCACCCGGGTGGCCGGGTCCTGGCCGGCGGGGAGCAGGGCGGCGTACCGCCAGATGTTCTGCGGGCCGGCCTCGATCCGCTCCCGGGTGACGGCGGCCAGGGCGGCGCTGTCGTAGTCGACCTCCAGCGGCCCGAAACACTCGTAGCAGGCGTGCTGGGCGGCGAGCGGGTAGCGCGCGGAACAGGCGCGGCAGACCAGGGCGCGGGCCGGGCTGGCGGTCGTGTCGATGCCGGGGGCGGCGGGAAGCGTCGACGTCATGTCGAGAGTCCTCTCATCTTTCCCCGCATCGCACCCTGCGGCGGGGACGGAATTGGCACCTGCCCGCGTCCGCTCGTCATCGAGCGTGCGGGTGGTTGCCGGGGCGTCGTCGGGCCGTATCCCTCAGCCCCTCTGGATGAGGTATGCAGTTGTGCCACCGAGTCTAGAAGTTCCGCGGCCCGAACCCGACCCCGGTTCCCACGCTGTGAGCGGAGGCCGTGGGCGGCGGGCGGTCAGTACGGTGCGGGCGATCCCGTCGAGAGAGGAACCTTCCGCCCATGCGCCGGACCCTGCCGAGCTTCGCGGCCGTCACGCTGGTCTGCCTGCTCACCGCGTGCGGAGGTGACACCGGGACGACCGACACCGCGTCCACCACCGTCACCCCGTCCGCGGACGCGTCCACCGCCGCGGCTCCGGCCGCCATCGCCCCCAGCGCCACGCCGACCACGGCGGCGCCGGCCGCGCCCGCGCCGGCGGAGACCCTGACAATGAAGCCGAAGCCGCCCGCCGCCCCCGCGCTGACCTGCAAGCAGCTCGCCGGTGCGCACGTCGGCAGCGCCAAGGTGCCCTACAACGGCTACCCGGACCACCTGCCGCTCACCGAGGGCCAGTGGTCCGGCGAGGACGGCGCGACCGTGCTGTTGCAGAAGCCGTGCGGGATCGGCGACCTCGACGGCGACGGGGCGGCCGACGCGGTCGGCGTGGTCGCGCTGAACGGCGGGGGCAGCGGCACCTTCTTCACCGTGCTCGTCTGGCGCAACAGCGGCGGCAAGCCGGCCTTCCGGGCGCTGGCCGATCTCGGCGACCGCACCCCGGTCCTGTCGGTCAAGGTGGCCGGGCAGCAGGCCACCGTCGTCTGGCTGACCCGCAGCGACGGCAAGAGCATGGCCGAGCTGGACATCAGGCGCACGTCGACGTACAAGCTCACGGGCCCGACGCTGGCCGAGGTGGGCCACACCGACGCGCCGTACACGCCCTGACCGCATCGCCGCCGGAGCCGTGCCGAACGGCTCCGGCGGCGGGCGGCCGGCGGGTCAGGCGGGTACGGAGTTCCGGCCCGCCGGCGCCGGGGTGGCCACGCCGGCGCGCCGTCGACCGACCAGGCGGTCGAGCGCCCAACTGCCCGGACCGAGCACGACCACCAGGGCGAACGCCCAGCAGAACAGGGCGGCGAGTTCGCCGTTGTTGTGTATCGGCAACAGGCCGTCCGGCTGATGCACGACGAAGTAGGCGTACGCCATCGAGCCGGAGGCGAGCAGCGCGGCCGGCCGGGTGAGGAGCCCGAGCAGCACCAGCGTGCCGCAGACCGCCTGGATCAGCGCCGCCCACCAACCCGGCCACTGCCCCACGGGCAGCGATTCGCCTGTGCCGCGCGCGCCACCGAGCACGCCGAAGAGCGACGACAGGCCGTGGCAGAGGAAGAGCAGGCCGATGACCATACGGAAGAGGGACAGGGCGGGTCCGTTGAACCGGTCGAGATTCATCTCGCTACCTCCGGGTGAGTGGAACGCTGCACCCAGGATCAGCCAGGAAATATCCGACCTAATGAACTTTTTGTTAACGGACGCGCCGTCTGGGCGATTTAACGCTCAGGCCACCCCGCCGTCAGCTCGTGACATCCTTTCGGGTGAACCGCCAGAAGGCGAGCCCCCAGAAGAGCGTCGCGTAGCTCACCGCCGAGATCGCACCCCCCACCACGTCGTCGGTCTGCACCGGAGTGGAGAGCAGGCCGAGCCAGGCCGTGCTGTAGTGCGTCGGCAGGAGGTTGCGCAGCCCGCCGAGGGCGGTGATCTGGTCCAGGATGCTGGAGAGGATCCAGAGCAGTACCGCACCGCCGACCGCGCCGAGCGCGGCGTCCGTGGTCACCGACAGCAGGAATGCCAGTCCCGCCACCACCAGCAGGACGACCGCCAGGTAGCCGAGCACCGCCAGCAGCCGCAGCAGCCCGTCGGTCGGCGCCAGTTCCGCGGCGACCTGGCTGCGCAGCGGCTCCCAGCCGTACCGGAGGGTGCCGGCGAGCAGGGCGGTGCCGGCCAGCAGCAGCAGGGCCAGCGCCGAGTACGCGAGCGCGACCAGCAGCTTCACCGCGAGCAGCCGGGACCGGGGCACCGGCACCGCCAGCAGGTAGCGCAGACTGCCCCAGCTCGCCTCGCTGGCCACGGTGTCCCCGCAGAACAGGGCCACCACCACGACCAGCAGGAACGACGCCGAGACGAAGATCGAGAAGAGGGTGAAGTTGAGCCCGCCCGAGGTGGCCAGGTCGACCAGGCTGCCGAACTCGTTGCGCCCGTTGTCGTCGTCGCCGCCGGAGTCGAACTGGAAGGCGATCAGGATGATCAGCGGCAGCAGCACCATGAACCCCAGCGCCAGCTGGGTGCGCCGCCGCGACGCCTGCCGGCGGAACTCGGCCGCGAACGGCAGGGTCGCCGACGGCCGGTAGCCGGCCGCCGCCCCGCCCGGGCCGACCCGGCCGACGTCGGCCGGACCCGCCGTGTCGATGGATGAGCCCGCCATCACCGGTCCCCGCTTCCCCGAGAGTTCTCGCCCACCAGGGCGAGGAACGCGTCCTCCAGGCGGCGCCGCGGCACCACCCGGTCCACCCCGATCCCGGCCCGGACCAGCTCCGCCACCACCTCACTGCGCGCGGTGCCGTTGGTGTCGACCACCAGGCCGCCGGCACCGTCGGGCAGCACCCGGACCCCCTTGAGGCCGTCCAGCACGACCCGCGCAGCGGCCGGGTCGGTCACGTCGAAGAGCACGCTCGGCGAATCGCCGACGATCTCCTCGACCGGCCCGGAGGCGACGATCCGGCCCTTGTTGACCACCACCGCGTGGGTGCAGGTCTGCTCCACCTCGGCGAGCAGGTGGCTGGAGACCAGCACCGCCCGGCCGTCGGTGGCGTACCGCTGGAGCACCCGGCGCATCTCGGCGATCTGCGGCGGGTCGAGCCCGTCGGTCGGCTCGTCCAGCACCAACAGCTCCGGCAGGCCGAGCATGGCCTGCGCGATGGCCAGCCGCTGCTTCATGCCGTGGCTGTAGTTCTTGATCCGCCGGTGCACCGAGTCGCCCAGGCCGGCGATCTCCAGCGCCTCGTCGAAGTGCGCGTCGGCGGCCGGCCGCCCGGTGGCCCGCCAGTACGCCCTCAGGTTCTCCAGCCCGGACAGGTGCGGCAGGAAGCCGGGCCCCTCGACCAGCGCGCCGATCCGGGACAGCACCGGCGAGCCCGGCACCAGCCGGTGCCCGAAGACGTAGATCTCGCCGGCGGTGGGCTGGGTCAGCCCCATCAGCACCCGCAGGGTGGTGGTCTTGCCCGCGCCGTTCGGCCCGAGCAGCCCGACCACCTGGCCGGGGTGCACCTCGAAGTCCACGTTGGAAACCGCGACGAAGCCGTCGGCGTACTCCTTGCGGAGCTGGCGGACGGCGAGCGGGACGCCCGCGTACTCCGGGTGGATCGAGCTGTCCTGGCGGCGGTGCCGGCGGCGGGCGACGGCGACGACCACGGCGAGCCCCACCGCGATCGCGGCGAGCAGCCCGACCAGCACCCAGCGCCAGACGGTGGCGGTGGTGGGGATCGGCTCGGCGTCGACCGTCGGCAGGCTGACCGGGGCGTCGCCCGCCGCCACCGTGTAGACGGTCGGCTCGGCGGGCGTGGTGTACGCCTGGTCGGAGGTGGCGACCACGACCCGCAGCCGGTGCCCGGCCTCGATCCGGCGGACGATCGCCGGCAGCGTGACGGTGACCGGCCGCGCGCCGTCGAGGCTCTTCGGCAGGCCGGTCAGCCGCACCGGGGCGACCAGTCCGTCGGGAAGCGTCGCGGCGCCGTTCGGGTCGACGTCGTAGAGCTTGACGAAGAGCACCGCCGCACCGGTCGGCGAGGCCGCCCGAAGCGCGAAGGTGGGTGACCCGGCGACGTCCACCGCGTCGGCCAGCGGGGCCGACTCGAACCGGGCGTGCTGGCCGGGAACGTCGCCGGCCACCCCGCCGAGCAGCGAGCCGAGCGCGCCGGCGAAGGGCACCGAGGAGATCGCCGCCGGGTTGCCGTTCGGCGGGTTGGCGATCGGCTGGGCCGGACCGGTGACGGCGATCTCGCGCCGGGCGTCCCCGGCGACGCCCGGGTAGTCGGCGGTGCGGTAGCCGGTGGCCACCAGCCCCCGGTCGAGGGCGTCGAAGCCGGCGATCCGGGAGAAGGTGAAGCCGTCGCCGGGAGCCGCCCCCTCGCCCTTGACGTAGTGGTCCAGCCACTGCGCGGTCAGGAACTTCACCCGGTCGGAGTCGCTGGTCGGCCCGGTGCCACCGTCGTGTCCGCCGGTGAACCAGGCCACCCGCACCGGAGTGCCGGCGGCGGCGATGCCGCGCGCGTTGGCGTCCGCCTCGGTCAGCGGGAAGAGGCTGTCCGCCTCGCCCTGCACCAGCAGGGTCGGCGCCTTGATCCGGTCGAGGACGCCGGCCGGGGAGGAGCGGCGCAGCAGGTCCACCGCCGCCTGGTCGGCCCGCCCGCTGGTGGCGATCCGCAGGTACGCCGCGCAGACGTCGGCGGCGAACCGACCGCAGGACGGGTCGGCGGCCGGTGCGGGGCCCGACCCTGGGCCGGTGCCCGGTCCCGCGCCCGGCGCCGGGCTGGCCGGTCCGGCCGAGGCGGGAGCGCCCTCCGGCTGGGCGGCCGAGGTGCCGGAGAGACCGGCCGGCCCGGAGCCCGCGTTGCCGCCGCCGCCGAAGAAGATCCCGGCCCAGCCCTTCTTGAACACGCCGTCGGTCGCCGGCCGGCCGGTGCTCTCCGGGAGGAAGGCCCGGGAGAGGTCGTTCCAGGTGATCATCGGAACGATCGCGTCGACCCGCTGGTCCTGAGCGGCCAGCAGCAGGGCCAGGCCGCCGCCGTACGAGCCGCCGACCACGCCCACCCGGGGGTCGCCGGCGGCGTCGGTGCGGATCTCCGGTCGCTCCGCGAGCCGGTCCAGCAGCCGCTGGGCGTCCCGGATCTCGTAGTCGGGGTGGTCCAGGTGGATCTCGCCGCCGCTGCGGCCGAAGCCCCGCGCGGTCCAGGTCAGCACGGCGTAGCCGCGGGTGACCAGATCCTCCGCGTCGGACCGGACCGAGTCCTTCGTACCGCCGAAGCCGTGCGCCAGCAGCACCGCCGGCACCCTGCGGTCGGCCGAGGCGCCCTCGGGCAGCCAGAGCGTGGTGTCCAGTTCGACCGGCTGGTCGCCGGCCGGTCCGGATCGGACGGTGACCAGAGCGGACTCGGTACGGAAGCCGGGCCGGTCCGGTCGGGCCGCCCAGACGGCGGCGGCGACCAGCAGCACGACGACCACCGACGCGACTGCGACCCGGCGACGGCTGGCCAGGATGCGCCGCAGCCACGCGGCCGACAGCGGTGATCTCATGTGGCTCACGGTACGGCCCGGTTCCTGAGCGTTGGCTGGGATCCTCCGTACGTCCGTCCGGTTCGTCCGATCGACGAACGGGATCGATCGACCGCGCGCCGTCCAGACCATGACCGGGGGGACGACTTCGGATCGCGTGAATTCCGATCTTCGCTCCGAAATCGACTCGGATCAGACCATGACGGCGTCCCCGACGGCACTTTCCGTGGCGATCAGCAAACGGCATGTGACATCGCTCGTAGTGACGTGAAACTGACTGAACAACCACGGCATGAGCCAGGGCCGGGTCGGTTAGTTTTCCGGTCCGGTGTACGGGACTCCATCGGCGACCCCCGACACCCGGAGGAGATCCCCCGCCGTCGCCGGAGGAGACAGACCCATGACCGTCCCCGCGCAGCGGGTCCGTCGACGGCCCTCCGGCCGCGTGCTGCCGCTGCTGCTCGTCGTGGCGATGCTGGCGCCGGTGGCCTTCCTCTTCGCGCAGCACCACCGCCTCACCGACGACGACCGGGACCTGGCGGTCCGGGAACGACTCGGCGTCGAGTACCTGCGCGCGCTCGGCCCGGTGACCGAGGCGCTGGTGGACGCCCAGTCCGCCGCGGTGGCCGGCCGTCCCGCCGGCCGCGACGCGCTGGACCGGGCCGTCCGGGACGCCGCCGGGGTCGACGTGCGCATCGGCGACGAGCTGCGCAGCCACGAGCGGTGGGCCGGCCTGCGCGCCAAGCTGGAGGCGCTGCCGGACCGGCCGCTCACCGACCCGGAGGCCGCCTTCGTCGCGTACGGGGAGGTCACCGACCTGCTGCTGGCCCTGCACCGCAAGGTGCGGGAGAGCTCCGGTCTGGTCCGCGACCCCCGACAGGACTCCTTCTTCCTCCAGGACAGCATCGGCCTGGACCTGCCGACCGCGATGGTCGCCGCCGGCCGGCTCGCCGACCTGAGCGTGCTCGGCGCCACCCGGCCGGCCGCCGAACGCCCCCGCACCCAGGGTGAACTGGCCGAACTGAGGGTCGGCGCGCTCGCCTCCGCCACCGACCTGGTCGCCGACCTGCGCGAGGCGGTGGACAGCTCGGAGAGCACCGACCTCGGCGCCAACGTGCTCACCCCGCTGGACACCTACCAGCGTGCCGTCGAGGCGCTCGCCGCCTTCTCCGTGCCGAGCGCCGGGTCGAAGACCGGGCTCGCCGACCCCGGCCAGGTCGCCGCCGCCCGGCTCAACGCGCAGTCCGCCGCCCGGCAGCTCCAGCCGGTCATCCTCGACCAGCTCGACGCGCTGCTGACCGAGCGGATCGACTCGTACGACCGGGACCGCCGGCTGGCCGCCGGGGCTGCCGCCGCGGCGCTGCTGCTCGTGCTGGTCCTCGCCGGCCTGCTGATCGCCGCGTACCGGCGGGCGCGGCGGCACGCCGCCGAGGCCCGGCGCGCGGGCGACGGCGACCCCGGCACGGTGCCCGAGCCGCAGCGCTGGGCGCCGCCGGCGGCGGAGCGGGGCATCCGCCCGGAGGACCACCGGCTGCTCCAGCCGGCCGGCTCGGGCCGCGACGGCGGATCCGGACGCTGGGGGCCCTTCGATGCTGCTCGGTAGGCTCCGGATCCGGGGAAGGCTCGCCCTGCTGGTCTTCATCCCGCTGCTCAGCACGGTCGGGCTGGCCGTACCGGTGGTGCTCGACCGGGTCGCCGCCGCCCAGCGGGCCGGCGAGACCGCCGACACCGTACGGCTGGCCAGCCGGATCGGCAGCCTGGTCCAGGACCTCCAGCAGGAACGCGTCATGTCGGTGGGGCTGCTGCTCGGCCGGGTACAGCGCAGCGAGCTGATCCAGAAGGCGGCCACGGTGGACGACCGGGTCGCCGACCTGCGCGCCGAGTACGCCGGCCGGCTCTCCGCCGAGACCACGGCCGCCCTGGACGGGGTGCACGAACTCGCCGGGCTGCGCACCCTGGTACTCACCCGGGCCGCCACCCCGAACCAGGTGATGGAGGCGTACGGGCCGATCGACATGGCCCTGATCGATTCGTTGAAGCTGCCGTCGAAGGTCGACACCAGCACCTCGGCCGGCCGGCAGGTGCTGGCGCTGGACGCGCTGCTGCGGGCCGACGAGGGGCTGGGCGCCTGCGCCACCCTGATCGTGCTGGTCAAGGCGACCAGCAACCCACGGGTGTCCGCCTCCTACATCGCCTGTATGGCCGCGCTCCAGGTGGACAACCTGCGGTTCCGCAGCCTGACCACCCCGGAGCAGTACCAGCTCGCGCTGCTGGACGACGCGGCGGTCGCCGCCCGGACGAGCCCGACCTTCCTCGTCGACAGCGTCCAGGACCCGATCGCGGCGATCCGGGACGTCCCGCTGGACGCCCTCTTCCCGTCGGTCCGTTCGATGATCACCCTCGGCCAGTTCGTGGAGAAGAAGGTCGTCGCCGACGTCATCGCCCAGACCACCGCCGACAAGCGCTGGGCGCTCACCACGGCCTGGCTGGTGGCCGGGGCGGCCGGCCTGGTCCTGCTGACCGTGGTGCTGCTCAGCGTCGCGGTGGCCCGTACGGTCGCCCGGCCGCTGACCCGACTCACCCGCTCCGCGGACCGGGTGGCCCGGGTCGCCGAGGCCGAGCTGGTGCGGGTCGCCGACGACGAGTCCGACAGCGGCCCCCCGGTACGCCTCGACCCGGTCGACGTCCGGGCCCGGGACGAGATCGGCGACCTGGCCCGCGCCTTCGAGCGGGTGCAGAGCACCGCCGCCCGGCTGGTCGAGCGCCAGGTGGCCGGCCGGCGCAACGTGGCACAGATGTTCGGCCACGTCGGACGGCGTACCCAGAACCTGGTCGGCCGGCAGATCGCGCTGATCGACCGGCTGGAGCGGCAGGAGACCGACCCGGGCCGGCTGGCGCACCTGTACCGGCTGGACCACATCTCCAGCCGGCTGCGCCGCAACGCGGGCAGCCTGGTGGTGCTCTCGGGCGCGACCGGCAGCGACGGACACGTCGCCCCGGTGCCGCTGGCCGACGCGGTACGGCTGGCGCTGGGCGAGATCGAGGACTACACCCGGGTCGACGTGCAGGTGCCGGCCGAGGTCTCCGCCACGCCCGCCATCGCCGGCGACCTGGTGCTGGCGCTGGCCGAGCTGATGGAGAACGCCACCGTCTTCTCCCCGCCGCACACCCGGGTGGTGGTCTCCGCCGAGCTGACCGGGACCGGCGCCCGGATCTGCGTGGTGGACCGGGGCATCGGCATGACCGAGGACCGGCTGGCCGAGGAGAACGCCCGGCTGACCCGCCGGGAGCGGCTGGACCTGGCCCCCACCGAGGTGCTCGGCCTCTTCGTGGTGGGCCGGCTGGCCCGCCGGCACGGCTGGACGGTGCGCCTCGCCCCGACCGCCGGTGGCGGGGTCACCGCCCGGCTGGACGTGCCGCACCCGCTGCTGGTGGTACGGCAGGCCGACCCGGCCGGCGCGACCGTGGCGCGGGCCGCCGTACCGACCCGGGACCGGCGGTCGCCGGCCGCCGCGATCGACCCGGCCCGGTCCGGCCGCGCGCTCACCGCGGCGCCGGCCGGGAGCCCGGCCGCCGCCTTCGATCCCGCGCTGCTGAGCCGGGCCACCCGCACGATGGCGGCCGGCGAATCCTGGGACGCGTTCGGCACCGGGGCGGCATCGACCGGGGGCACCGCGTTCCTGGAGATCCGGCAGCCCGACGCGGACGCCGCGGAGGGCTGGGCCGTCCCCGGCGGGTTGCCGCGACGGCGCCGGCCCGACGAGATCGCCGGCCGGCCCGCGCCGACCGGCGCGGACGTGCCGGTCGCCGGCCGGCCGCCGGCCCCCGCGCCGCAGTCGGTGGAGATGTCGCTCGCGCCGTCGCTCTTCGCGCCGCCGGCCGACCCACCGTGGGCGGAGGCGCCGCCCGCCCCGGCGGTGCCCGCGCCGTCGCTCTTCGCGCCGGCCGCCCCGCCGGCCTGGCCACCGACCGGCGGGGCCGGGGCGCCGACGGTCCGGCAGCGGGTGCCGGGGGCGACCCTGCCCCCGGCCGAGCCGGCGGTCGGTCCGGTGGACGCCACCGGCGCGGACCCGGACGCCGCCCGGACGCTGGTCGAGCAGTTCCAGTCCGGGGTACGCCGGGCCGAGCAGTCCGGCTGGGCCGACCTCGGCGCCACCCCGGACCGGCCACGGCTGAGCCGACGGGTGCCCGGGGCCAATCTGGCGGTCACCCCGCCGCAGCAGGCCCCGGTGAGCCAGCCGCCGCAGGACCCGACCGAGGTCCGGGAGCTGATCAGCCAGTTCGAGGCGGGCGTCGCCCGGGCTCTGCGTGAAGTCAACACCGACCACCGCCACGACGAAGAGGAATCATCACGGTGACCAGCCCCTTCCTGCACGACAACGTCGACCACCCGACCCACGCCGGGCCCGACCTCAGCCCGGAGGCGCGCACCTTCAACTGGCTGCTGGACTCGTTCACGTCGAGCACGGCCGGGGTCCTGGAGGCGATCGCCGTCTCCTCGGACGGGCTGCTGATGGCCATGTCGGCCATCAAGGACCGGTCCAACGCCGAGCGGCTCGCCGCCGTCGTCTCCGGCATGACGAGCCTGGCCGGCGGCGCAGCGAGCTGGTACGCCCTCGGCGGCCTGAACCGGGTGATCGTGGACATGGCCGACGGTTACCTGCTGATCAGCGCGATCAGCAGCGGCTCGGTGCTCGGTGTCGTCGCCGACCGGTCGGCCAACCTGGGCACCGTGGCGTACGAGATGACCCTCTTCGCCGGGCGGGCCGGCGGCGCCCTCAGCCCGACCCTCATCGCTGAGCTGAAGAACGCCGTTCAGCAATGACCCCGCAGGCCGCCGGCGAGGAACCGGACCCGGACCCGACGGTCCGGATCCGTCCCTACCTGCGGACGCCGGCACCGACCGGCGAAGGCGTACCGGCGACGAGGCCGGCGCCCGGGCCCGATCCGCAGGCCGAGCGGCCGGCCGGCCCGCGCCCGTTCGTGCTCACCGCCGGGCGGGTCACCGGCACCGACCCGGCGATCGGGCTGGAGACCCAGGTGACCGCACGACCGGGGGGCGGCCCGTGGACGGCCACCCCGGCGGCCCGGCTCGCCCCGGAGTCGCAGGCGATCATCGCGCTCTGCGCTGATCCGATCTCGGTCGCCGAGATCTCCGCCCGGATGCGGATGCACTTCGGCGTGGCCTGCGTGCTGGTCAGCGACCTGCGGGCCGCCGGCCACCTCGACGTGCACGTCGGCGACGTCGACGATGCCCTCGACCCCGACATCATCCTGCGAGTGATTGATGGACTCCGTGCGATCTCCTGAATGGCCGGTCGCCCCGCTGGGCGGGGTCTCCTCGAACAGCGCCTCCGCCCGCTACGGCAGCCCGGCCGGCGGTGGTCAGGACGTACCGCCCACGGCCCCGCCGCCGCCGTACCGGCCGCCGGCCGTCCCGGGCGCGGCGGGCCGGACCGCACCGGGTGGCCGGCCGCCGATCCCGGTGAAGATCCTGGTCGCCGGGGGGTTCGGCGTCGGCAAGACCACCACGGTCGGCGCGATCTCCGAGATCGCCCCGCTGACCACCGAGGCGTCGATGACCAGCGCGGGCATCGGCGTGGACGACCCGGGCGTACGGAGCACGAAGACCACCACCACGGTGGCGATGGACTTCGGCTGCGTCACCATCGACCGCAGCCTCAAGCTCTACCTGTTCGGCACGCCCGGGCAGGCCCGGTTCGGGTTCATGTGGGAGGACCTGGCCCGGGGCGCGCTCGGCGCGCTGGTGGTGGTGGACAGCGCCCGGCTGGACGACTGCTACCCGGCCATCGACTTCTTCGAGCGGGCCGGGCTGCCGTTCGTCGTCGGGGTGAACGCCTTCGACGGACGGCTGGCGCACGACCTGGGGGCGATCCGGTGGGCGCTGGCGATCGGCGACCAGGTGCCGCTGGTGCGGTTCGACGCCCGGGACCGGCTCTCGGTGCGGGACGCGCTGCTGGTCGTCCTGGACCGTGCGCTGGACCGCGCCACCCAGGAGAGGGGGACGTGAACCTCCTCGCCGGTACGACCCGTTCATCAGGAGAAGGGGGACGTGATGAGAGGTGGTCTGGACGAGACGCTGGCCCGGTTGGCCCGCCGGGAGGAGGCGCTGCGGCGCCGGGCGGGCGAGCCGGGCGAGGAGGCCGGGGAGTCGACCGTCGCCTTCGAGGCGACCGGCCACCCCGGGCGGTCGAACGGCCCGGGGTGGGCCCCGGCCGGCCGGCCGGAGGTGGCGCGGACCGACGTGGGACGGTCGACCGCCGACGGGCGCGACCCGGTGGAGGAGGTCGCCGAGGCGGTCCGCCGGGTGGTGGCCGAGCACCCCGGGTTGTCCGTCGTGGTGCGGGTGGAACACGAGGGCCGGACGTACCCGCTGCGGGTCGACTGGGCGGACACGGCGGTGACGGTCGCCGCGGAGAACACGGTTACGTCCCCGCCGCCCTGGCCGAGGCCGGTCAACACCGGGCCGGTGTGGTCGGCGGGCCGGGACGGGACCGGCGCCGACCAGGCGGCCCGGCTGGCCGAGATGATCCGCCGGGACCCGTCGCTGCTCGCCGACGACCGCTGACCGTGACGGCCCGGCGGGCCGTGTCGGAGGCCGCTACTGTCGGGCGGTGGCCGAACCGGACCTGACCCTCACCGCGAGCCTGCGGCCTGCCGCGCTGGACGCCCGACGGGGCATCGTACGGCTGCACCCGGAGGTGCTGACCGCGCTGGCGTTGCGCCCCGGTGACCCGGTGCGGCTGGCCGGCCGGCGGGTGACCGCCGGCATCGTCGCGCCCGCCGAGCCGACCGCGAGCGCCACCCTGCTCTACGCCGACGATCTGATACTGGGCAACCTCGGGCTGCGGGACGGTGGCCGGGTGACGATCGGCCCGGCGGCGGTGGTCCCCGCTCGCCGGGTGACGCTGAGCGGCCCGGTGGCGGTGGTGGCCGCGGTGTCGCCGGAGATGCTGCGGCTCGCGCTGCTGGGCAAGATGGTCACCCCCGGCGACGACGTCTCCCTGCTGCCGCAGGACGTGCTCCCGGACGCCTCGGTGCGCAGCCTGGTCGAGGCCGCGCGGCGCAGCCTCGCCAACACCGTCGGGTACGCCTGGACCAGCACCCTGCTCACCGTCGTGGCCGCCGAGCCGGACGCGGGCGCGCTGGTCACCATGGACACCGTGGTCGGCTGGGAGCACGGCCCGGCCACCCACGGCTCGCCGGGACCGGCCCGGCCCACCACCGCCCGCCTCACGCCCGGCTCGGCGCCGGGCGGCCACCCCACCACCGGGACGGGCCGGAACGGCACGGCCCACGCCCCGGGCGGGCCGCTCCGGCACCGGAGTGGCGCCGGGCTCGACGGCACCGGGCTGGACGGCGGATTGGACGGCAGCGGGACGGTCGTGGCGGACGAGGCGCCGCACGTGGACGAGCTGCCCGGGCTGCGTACCCAGGCCGAGGAGTTGACCGAGCTACTCGACCTCGGCTTCCACCACCGCGAGGTGCTGGGCCGGCTCGGCACCACCGTCTCGCTCGGCGTGCTGATCAGCGGGCCGGCCGGCTCCGGCAAGTCGGCGCTGGTCCGGGCGGTCGCCGCCGCCGTCGGCGCACGGGTGCGCCCGCTCTGGGCACCCGAGCTGGCCGCGCTGAGCAACGACGCGGCGGCCCGCCGGCTCCGCGAGGCCGCCACCGAGGTACGCGCCGGCGGGCCGGCCGTGCTCCTGGTCACCGACGTGGAGGCGCTGGCCCCGGCCGAGGAGCCCGGTCCCCTGGCCACCGTGTTCCGCCAGGCGATCGCGGAGACCGTCCGCGCGGGGGCGGCCGTGGTCTGCACCACCTCCCGCCCCGAGGCGGTCGACCCGGCGCTGCGCGCCCCGGACCTGCTCTCCCTGCGGATCACCGTCCCGCTGCCTGATCCCGCGCTGCGCCGCGAGCAGCTCACCGTGCTGACCCGGCAGGTGCCGCTGGCCGAGGACGTCCGGCTGGACGAGGTCGCCGGCCGTACCCCCGGTTTCGTCGCCGCCGACCTGGCCGCGCTGGTGCGCGAGGCCGGGGTGCGCGCGGCCCTGCGGCAGAAGGCGGTCGAACGGCCGACGGTGGCGATGGCCGATTTCACGGCGGCGCTGGAGGTGGTCCGGCCGACCACCATGGCGGCGTCCACCCTGGAGCTCGCCTCGGTCACCCTGGACGACGTCGGCGACCTGGTCGAGGTGAAGCAGAGCCTCACCGAGTCGGTGCTGTGGCCGTTGACCTATCCGGACACCTTCGCCCGGCTGGGCGTGCAGCCACCCCGGGGGGTGCTGCTCTACGGCCCGCCCGGGTGCGGCAAGACCTACCTGGTGACGGCGCTGGCCGGGTCGGGCCGGGCGAACGTGCTGTCGGTGAAGGGCGCGGAGCTGCTCTCCAAGTGGGTCGGCGAGAGCGAACGCGCCGTCCGGGAGTTGTTCCGCCGGGCCCGCGAGGCCGCGCCCACGCTGGTCTTTCTCGACGAGGTGGACGCGCTGGCCCCGGTGCGCGGGCAGGCCAGCGACGGGGGTACGACCGACCGGGTGGTCGCCGCGCTCCTCACCGAGCTGGACGGGGTGGAGGCGCTGCGCAACGTGGTGGTGGTCGCCGCGACCAACCGGCCGGACCTGGTCGACCCCGCACTGTTGCGCCCCGGCCGGCTGGAACGGCTGGTGTACGTGCCGCCGCCGGACGGTCCCGCCCGGGCGGAGATCCTGCGCGCCGCGTCCCGGACCGTGCCGCTCGCGCCGGAGGTGGACCTCGCCGCGCTCGGCGGGGAGCTGGACGGCTTCTCGGCGGCGGACTGCGCCGCGCTGGTCCGGGAGGCCGCGCTGGCCGCGATGCGCGAGTCGCTGGCCGCGTCCACGGTCACCGCCGCGCACGTGGCCACCGCCCGGAAGCGGGTGCGCCCCTCACTCGACCCGGCACAGGTGGCCTGGCTGGTCGCGTACGCGGAGAAGCAGGCGGCACGCTGACGGGCGGCTCGGCTGCGGACCACACCCCGCACGAGCGTGATACCTCAGAGGTATCAGGATGACTCTGCGGTATCACGCTCACGGTGGTGTCCGCCGCCGGAGCTGCCCCCGACGAATGGGGTGGCCGCCGGGGGGCCTCAGTCGGTGGGCAGCAGTGGGCCCAGCGGGCCAAGGTCGAGGTTGAGGTCCTCGGGGGCGAGGCCGAAGTACTCGCGCAGCTCGGTCATCTGCGCCTCCAGTGCCATCAGCGTGGCGCCCACCCGTTCGATCTGCTCCTCGCTGAGGTCGCCGAGGTCGACCCGGCGCAGCGCCTGCCGTTCCATCAGCTGCCGCAGCAGCTCGATCACGGTGAGCACGAGGCTGGCCAGCCCCCGCTCGACGGAGTCCCGGTCGACGGCGAGCCGTCGGTCCAGCGGCGTCACCCGGGGCGCCTGCCAGGCGGCCGTCTCGCCGAGGGCCGCGGCCAGGTCGGCCGCCTCGTCCCGGCGCGGCCCCGGCCGGGTCACCCGACCTCCCCGGGCAGCACCACGACACCGGACGACCCGAGCGGATCGGGCAGCTCGGGCGGGGTGAGCGCGCCGACCGACGCGACCAGCGCGCGCAGCGAGATGCGGACCAGGTCGATGTCGGCGATGGCCAGGGTGATGTCGCCGGAGATCACCACACCGGTGGCGAGCACCCGGTCGAGGAGGTCGACCAGCGCGACCGGGCGGTAGGCCAACGGGTCGTCGGCACTGCTCGGGGCGAGCGAGGTGGTCACCACGCCGACTCCCGGACGGTGTGCGCGGGCTCCTCCGGACCGTTCGCCACGAAGGAGTACGGCGGCCACGGGCCGGTCAGCTCCAGCCGGATCTCCGGGTGCCGGTCGGCGAGTTCCCGGACCAGCGCGGCGAAGCCCGCCACCCCGGCGCTCTCCACCAGGTACGCGCCGTTGAGCACCATGGCGGTCGGGGCGCCGGAGAGCCGCCGGTCCTGGGGGGCGTGCCGGCGCGCCGCCGCGGCGTACCCGGCGAGGGCGGCGTGCACCGCCGCGGCGGCCTCGCCGGCGATCCGCTGCCCCTCGTCGCGGGCGGTCAGCTCGGCCCGGCGCCGCCGCAGGTACGCCGCACCCGCCCCGCCCCCGCCGTCGGCCGCCTCGGTGCGGGGCAGGGCGCCCGGCACCACGTACCCCTTGACGCCCCACTCGCCGCGACCGGTGAGCCGGTGCAGCGTCGCGGTCAGCTCGGCCTGCCGCTCGGCGAGCATGGCGGCGACCCGGGTGTCGTCGTGGTGCACGGTGGCCAGCCGGGCCGGCACCACCGCGCCGGCCCGGCTGAGCGCGTCCACCACCGCGTGGTGCGCCCGCGCCGCGCGCTCCAGCCAGGCCAGGTCCTCCAGGTTGCGGCGCAGCGCCTCCTCGCCGTACTCGGTCAGCGGCGCGGCGCTGACCACCGCCGCCAGGCCGGCGGCCCGGACGGCCCGCACCGGCCCACCGTTCATGCCGGGGACCGCGGCCAGGGCGGCCGGGTCCGGGTCGCGGACCACACCGTGCAGCCAGGCGCCGACGGTGACCGCCGGATCAAGTGCCGTACTCATTCCACCCCTCCCTTGCGGCCGCCCGCCGGGCCACCCTGGGCCGGCGTTCCGCCTCCACCTGCTCCGGGTCGCGCGGCCCCGGCTCGACCGGCGGGCGGGCCTTCGAGCTGAGCCAAGGATCGTGCTCCCACCAGTCGATGCCGATCTGCCGGGCGGTGTCCACCGAGGCGATGACCAGCCGCAACTTCAACGTCAGCAGCTCGATGTCGAGCAGGCTGACCCGGATGTCGCCGGCGATCACGATGCCCCGGTCGAGCACCCGTTCGAGGATGTCGCCGAGGTTGGCCGGCTCGTGCCCGGCGCCCATCACCTGGCCGGTGTTCTGCACCACCGCTGGCCGCGGACTGGTCATCTCAACCCCCGTCGCCCTTGCCCCGCTGGTAGCGGCGCGTCCGCCGGTAGCCCAGCAGGCCACCCGCCATGTCGAGTTCGACCTCGTAGAGGCCGAGCAGGTCGGTGGAGGCCGGGATGCGGTGGTCCTCCACCACCTCCACCCCGACCAGCCAGCCGTCGTCGGTGGGCTGGATCGAGGTGACGCCGAGCGGGTCCTTGCCGGTCAGGCCGACGAGCTGGCGCAGCCCCTCGCGGGCCGCCTCGGCGGCCGAGACCGGCTCGTAGTCCTCGTCGTCGTACCGGTCGTCCTGCCGCACCGGCTCCTGCCGGCGCTCGCGGTCGCCGTCTCCCCGCACCCGTCCTGGGGCCATCCCGCTCACCTCCCTCGCCGTCGTTCGGGGTCGTCTCGCCGGTCCACCCGCCGTACCTGGCCCGCCGCCCTTCGACGGGCGGCGGGCCGCCGGGGCGGGCGGGCCGGCGCGGCGGTGGTGTCCGCCCCGCCGGTGGCGCTGTCCGCCCCGGCACCGCCGACGCCGGTCAACCGGTCCAGGACCCGCTGCTGTCCCCGGTCCCGTTCCTCCGGGGTGATGTCGCCGGCCTCCGCCGCCCGGTCCAGCTCCTCCAGCTCGCGCCGGATGTTGGCCGGGTCGTACTGCCGCGACTCGGCCTCCCGGGCGATCACCTTGACCACCGAGGTGAGCCCCCGCACCGGGGCGTACGGCAGGGTCAGCAGCGTCCAGAGGATGTCCACCGGTCACTCCACCAGCTGGTGCGCGCTGACGAAGTCGTACGGGGCGAGCGGCCCGAGCAGCCGCATCCGGATCAGGTCCCGACGCTGCTCGGCGAACTCCTCCAGCACCCGGACGAACTCCTCCTCCTCGTCGGCGTCGACCAGGAAGGCGACGTTCATCGCGTCCAGCTCGCTGCTCGGCGGGCGCGGCGCGTGCGCCACCGCGTACGGGGTGAGCGTGTCGATCAACGCCCGGTTCTCCGCCTCCCGGCGCAGCTCCACCCCTTGGCTGATCATCTCGCCCAGCCGGATCCGCTCTTCCCGGCTCTCCGCCTCCGGCCGGCCGCGCACCTGGTCGGCGAGCGCCGCGGCGGAGCTGTTCTCGGTCAGGAAGTCGCTGATCATCTCCTCCTCGTCGAAGCGGCCGTGCACGGTGTACTGCACCCGGTCCTCGAACTCGTCGAGGGCGGCGGCGAACCGGTCGTGGTGGGCCTCCAGCAGGTCCTCGACCGCGTCCGGCCCGGTCACCACCGTGCCGAACCGGACCGGCAGCACCGGCGCGACGGCCGCCGTCCCGTCCAGCAGCGTCTGGTACGCGGTCAGGTCGGCCGGACGGCCCATCGGCTCCTCCAACCCCACCTCGCTGACCAGCGCGGCCAGCTCGCCGTGCCGGATCGCGGCCACCTCGCCCGGCGGGTCGCCGACCCCTTCCGCGTCCGGGGTCGGCTCCACGTCGGACGGCACGATGCCGTAGATGAACAGCCCGAGCTCGCCGCCCGGCTGAGCCTGCTCGTCGGTCATCTCACCGCTCCTCGTCCCGGCGTCGGCGTGGCCGTTCCCGCTGTCGGTCCCGGCCGCGGTCGCTCAGCGAGTCCGCCACCGCACCGCTGATCTCCTGGGCCGCCTTGCCGAGGCCGGAGATCGCCTTACCCTTGGTCGCCGCACCGGCCGCATCCCCCACCAGGTCGGGCAGGCCCTTCTGGTTCTTCGGGGTGATGCTCAGCCGGTCGACCGCCTCGGCGAACCGCAGGTACGTCTCCACGCTGGCGATCACGATCCGGGCGTTGATCTCCAACAACTGGATGCCGACCACGGCGACCGAGACCTGGGCGTCGATCACCACGCCCTTGTCCAGCACCGTCTCCACCACGTCGGCGAGGTTGCTCCCGCCGGCACCGCCTCCGCCTCGTTCCAGGGCGCCACCGGCCTGTCCACCGGTCGTCGCGATAGTCACTCGCCACGCTCCTCACGGCGGCGGCGGACCACCGGGCGACGCGGGGCCTCCGGGGCACGTCGGGCCGCCGGCCGAGGGCGCTCCGGCTCCTCGCGCGCAGGCTGGGGTCGGCGGGCCCGTTCCGGTCGCCGGCGTGGCGGGGGCGGCGGCTCCTCCTCGGGTTCCGCCTCGTCGTACCCCTCGTCGTAGTCCTCGCCCTCGTCGTACTCGTCGTACTCGTCCGCCGGGGGCCGGCGGCGCTCCGGCGGTCGACGGCGGCCGCGCTCGGCGGGCCGGCGCTCCTCGCGCTCCTCCTCGGGCTCCTCCGGCTGCTCCTCGGCCTCCTCGGCCCGGCCCCGCTGCTCCTGCTCCTCGCGGGCCTCCTGCTCCTCGCGCAGCGCGGTCTCGTGGTCCTTGACCACCTGGGAGTCCTCGATCTCGCCCCGCCAGCCCTCGACGGAGTCCGGGGCGAGCACGGTGCTGGTCATCACGTGCCGGACGAAGTGCTTCAGCTCCAGCCGGACCCGTCGGCCCTGGGCGCGCCAGAGATTTCCGGTGTGCTCGAAGAGCCCCTGCGGGTGGTACTCCAGGACCACCAGGATGCGGGTCAGCTCGGGGGCCAGCTCGTGGAAGCTGACGGTGCCGTCCACCGAGCCCTTCTCACCCTTGGACCGCCAATGGATGAGCCGGTCCGGGATCTGCCGGACGATGGTCGACTCCCAGCTCCGGTGCGACCAGAAGACCTGCGCCTTCCAGGTCATCTTCTCGTCCGACTCACAGTCGGCCTGCTCGACCTTCTTCATGAAGCTCGGGAAGTCGCCGAACTGGGTCCACTGGTTGTACGCGACCCGGACCGGCACGCCGACCTCGATCGTCTCGACGATGTTGGTGACCTTGAGCTTCTTGCCGCCGCCCTTGCCACCCTTGCCGCCGCCACGGCCCAACGCCGACATCACCTTCTCCTTACCGCCGGCCAGGCCGGCCCGGATCATGGCCTTCATGGGGGATTTGCCCTCGGCTAGCTGCTGCGCGCCGGTGGCAGCGGCGATCAGGCCGGGGCCGCCGCCCTGTTTCGCGTACTCGCTGAGCCGGCCGGTGGCGCCGGTGATCCGCTCGGTGACCACCGAGACGGCCCGCTCGCCGATCGCGGACGCCAGGTCCCGCAGGTCGGCGCCGAGCTGCTCCTTCGCCCGGCTGGCCAGGGCGCCGGGAACGTTGGCCGCCATGGTCACCGCCCCCGCTTCGACGTCGCCGGGTCGGCGCCGCCCTCACCCGGCTGCGGCTGGTCGCCCAGCTCCTGCTCCTCGTCGGGCGCGGACCGCTGCCCGTCGTCGCTGCCACCCCCGCCCGACCTGCGGCGCAGGGCGTCCGCGCTGCCGCGCAGCTTGCCGCTGATGGCGTCGATGCCGCTGCCGGCGGCCGCGCCCGCGGCGGCCTTGCCGGCCGAGGCGAGCGGGCCGCCCAGCTTGCCGAGGCCCGCCAGGTGGGGGGACGAGGTCAACAGGTCAGTGCCGCGCTTGAGCAGGTGGGGATCACGGCTGGCCCGCCCGGCGGCGACGGCGGCGGCCAGGGTGAGGGCGGTACGCAACTTCTTCCGCCGGCCGAGGACGTATCCGAGGCCGACCGCGAGGCCGACCCGCATTCCGCTCTTCATCGGTTCTCCTTCACTCCCCGGTGTTCGGGACGACCCGATTCCACCGAGGGCCGGAAACCAGCACCGGGGAAATGCGCACGGCGGTCCTGCGTCGGGACGTCCCGTTGTTACGGACCCGGCCGGCAGTACCCGACCGCCCCACCGCAAAACATTTCCCGGCAATTCCTTGACCCATCACGGGGAGGAGGGGAAGGAGTCGTCCAGGCGGCGACCAAGGCCGCAAACCGGACAGTCAGAGCGCGTTGACCAGGAAGGACGCGAGATGGACCAAACTTCGCGAAGAATTGTCAGAATGCTGGCGGGGTGGCGTCGAGGCAGATTTCGGCGTGGACCTTGTCGCCATTTTCGAGCAGTTTTGCGCCGCATTTCTTCAGCACCTGGACGGCGCCGATGTTGTCCCGGGTGGTGTCCGCGACCACGGCGTGCATGCCGGCCGCGGCGGCCTCGTTGAGCAACTCGCGCAGGGCGCCGACACCGAGGCCCTGGCCGCGCGCCGAACGCCCGAGCCACATCCCGGTCTCCACCACGCCGGGCTCCTCGCAGCGGCTCATCCGCACCATGCCGACCACCTCGCCACCGGCGACGATGGCGTACATGCGGGTGCGGGTGGGACCGTCGAGCCCGGCGAAGCTGGCCCGGTGGAACTCCCGGAACGCCTCGCGACGGGCCAGCGACCAGCCGGCGGGCGCCTCGACCGGGGGCATCACATCACCCGGCTCCGCCTCGGCCACCGCTACGGAGAGCAACGGCTCCAGGTTCCGCTCGTCCAGTGGCTCCAGTCGTACCGCACCCGTCACAGTGCCGCAGTCTGCCGGTACCGCCGCCGGTCGTCCAGCCCTTTGGACCGCGAATGGCCCTCCGGTCGGAGGTACCGGCCGGTCGTCCCATCGGAGTGTTCCGCGTCACGCTCCGCTGTCGACCCAGCGCCGGCACCGGCGGGCCGTGCGGGCTCAGGTGCGGGACGGGAACTCGCAGAGCACCGCCGAGGCGTCGTCGGCGCGCTTGTGCCGGCGCAGCAGTTCGGGATGGTCGCGCTCCGCGGCGCGTACCCGGTCGATGAGCGCGCCGGGCCCCTGCGTGGTCACCAGGTCGAGCAGTCCGGCCCAGTCGAACAGGCCGAACTGCTCCACGGCACTGGACGCGCCGTCGGAGAGCAGCACCGCCCGGCGGACCGCGTCCGGGCCGCGCAGCGGCAGGGTCCCGGTGACCGCGTGGTACGCGGCGTCCGGGTCCGTCGCGGCCACCCAGTAACCGTGGGTCCGGTTCATCCGTTCCCGCTGCACCTGCACCGCCTGCCGGAACCGGGTTTCCGCGTCGATCTCCCCGGCCGGCAGTCCCGCCGCGATCCGGCGCAGGTCGGCCAGCGCGTCGTCCAGCCGGTCGTCGGAGATCACCTCGACCCGGCCGCCGACGTCGAGGACCAGCGGGCTGTCACAGAGCACCAGGTAGTCGACCTCGTCGCCGCCCTCCCGGAGCAGGCAGACGGTCGCCGACGGGGTGCCCGGGTGGTCCAGGTCGCAGGCGTCGCCGTGGTCGGCGCGGACCGCCAGCAGCGCCGCGGCGAGGCTGCTCACCAGGGTCGCCGCCGGCCGGGCGGCGACGGCCAGCCCGATCCGGGCGGCCAGGTGGCGGACGAACCACGCGGGCCCGTGCACGCACCCGGTGTCGAAGCCCTCCGGCACGGTCGCCCCGTCGAGGACGCCCACCAGCGGACCGAACCGGAACACCGCGTCCTCGTTCTCCGGGCGGCCGGGCGCCGCCACCGAGGCGGACCGCACCCGCATCGCGTACGCCTCGCCGACGGTCCGCACCGTGTGCCCCGCCGGGTGCCGCGCCTCCGGTCCCACCATCAGCCCGCTCCCCTCGCCGTCGTCCGAGCCCGGCTACCCGGCCCGGCGCACGCCATGCCCGTCCCCGCCGCCGCCTGGACGGGGAAGCGATCAGCGCCGGCGGTTGCGGGCCCGCGAGGAGCGCAGCCGACGCAGCCGCCCGACCAGCACCGGTTCGGCGGCGAGCGCGGCGGGCCGGTCCAGTAGGGCGTTGAGCAGTTGGTAGTAGCGGGTGGCGGAGAGGCCGAAGGTGTCCCGGATGGCCTGTTCCTTGGCCCCGGCGTGCTTCCACCACTGCTGTTCGAAGGCGAGAATCCGCTGCTCCCGCTCGGTGAGGGTGTCCGCCGTGCCCGGTCCGCGCTGTGCGGGCACCGGTTCGGCCGACGACCCCTCGACGTCCGGCGCGTCGTCCGCCACGGCGGCGAGGACGGCGGCGGCGTCGGCGGGCTCCGGGGCGTCCTCGACCGGCGGCGCGCTGCGCGGCGGAGGGACGACGGCCGCGGGCCGCTGGTCGGTGACGGCCTGCCCGGACGGCTCCGGCCGGTCGCTGGCGGCGGCGGACGCGTCGGCGGGCATGGTCGCTCCTCACACAGCGCGGTCGGCCGGCGACTCCTGACGCCGACCGGGGGGACCCCAGCGTAACCAGGGCCGCTGTGCGGCGCACCCGACGCGCACCGGGCCCCGCGCGGTGCGCGGGACCCGGCCGGCGGGTCAGGAGATGTCGCGCCGCCGCATCGTCCAGAGGGCCGCGCCGAGCAGCAGGACCAGCCCGCCGATCAGCAGGGTGGACGAGTGCTGCCAGGTGATGTCGAGGGTCTCCGGCTTGCACTCCCCGGAGAACGAGACGTTGTTGCAGGAGTCCCAGTCCTCCAGGGTCACCTTCTTCTGCATCCAGGCCAGCGCGTAGGTGGGCAGCAGCCACGCCTCGACGAACGTCACGTTGGCCATGCTGAGCAGGATGCCGACGCCGAACTGGCCCACCACGGCGAGCGCGATCGCACCGCCGAGCGCCATCGCGGTGTGCCGGCCCAGCGAGGCCAGCGCGAAGCCGATCGTCGCGGCGGTCAGCACCAGCAGCAGCCCGCGCAGCCCGGTGAGCGCGAAGGACTGCCACGCCCCGGACGTCGTCTTCGCGGTGGTGCCGCGGAAGGTGCCGACCAGCCAGAACCCGACGGTCCAGACCACCGCCGAGGTCAGGGCCAGGGTGAGCAGGCCGGTCAGCAGCGCCGCCAGCTTGGTCAACAGTACGGTGAGCCGCTTCGGCCGCCAGAGCAGCAGGTTCATCATCCCGCCGGTGCTCCACTCGGCCCCGACGAAGGAGGCGCCGACGACGAACCCGACCAGCGCCAGGATGGCGGTGAAGGGCACCAGCGTGTCGTCGAACGTCTTGCGGAAGTCGAAGCTGGACGGCAGGAACCACTGGGCCTGGAACGCGTCCCGCGGCGGCGGGCTGATCATCTCGCAGTCCGGCGGGAACCGGCCCTCGGTGTTGGGCGTGCCGGCCGCCTGGGCCTGCACGCAGGCCGCCTTCTCCTGCTCGGCCCAGCGGACCTGCTCCTGGTACTGCTGCTCGGCCTGGCGCTCGGCGCGGGCCCGCTCGGCCGGGCCGATCTTGTGGTTGGTCAGGAAGACGCCGGCGAGCACCGCCAGCAGCACCAGCACCCCGGCCAGGGTCATCCAGCGGGTGAAGCGCCGCTTGGTCAGCCGGCGCAGCTCCGTACGGTAGAGACTCATGCTCCCCAACCTCCTCCGGCGGCGCCGGCCTGCTCCGACCCACCGACCTTCGTGGACTGGTCGACCTGGCGGTGCTGACCGGGAACCGGTGCGGTCGCGGTCAGCTCCAGGAAGACGCTCTCCAGGTCCACCGCGACCGGCGCCAGTTCGCTGACGTACAGGTGCTGCTCGGCGAGGAGCCGGCTGACCGAGGCGGGCTTGTCCACGCCGGCCAGCATCAGGTGGTCGGGGTGCCGGGTCACCGACACGCCGGAGCGGTCCAGCAGGTCGGCGGCGGCGGCGAGGTCCTCGGCCGCCTCCAGCCGGACCCGGACCCCGCCGTGCGAGTGCGCGGCGAGCACCTGGTCGACCGGGCCGAAGGCGACCCGTCGGCCCAGCGAGATGATGGTGACCGAGTCGCAGATGAGCTGGATCTCGCCGAGGATGTGGCTGGAGAGCACCACGGTCATGCCGGATTCGGCGAGGGTGCGCATCAGCGTGCGCATCTCCCGGATGCCGCCGGGGTCGAGGCCGTTGGCCGGCTCGTCGAGGATCAGCAGCTTCGGGTTCTTGAGCAGGGCCGAGGCGACCGCCAGCCGCTGCTTCATGCCGAGCGAGTACGTCCTGACCCGCTCACCGGCCCGGTCGCGCAGGCCGACCAGCTCCAGCACCTCGTCGACCCGGTTGACCGGCACCTCGCCGGCGCCGGCGAGCAGCGACAGGGTGTCGCGCGCGGTGAAGTGCGGGAAGAACTGCGGGCTCTCGACGATCGCGCCGACCTGACCGGCCACGGTGGGCAGCGCCGCGGGCACCTCGTGCCCGAGGATGGTCATCCGGCCGCCGTCGGGCCGGATGAGGCCGAGCAGGGTCCGCAGGGTGGTCGTCTTGCCCGACCCGTTGGGGCCGAGGAAGCCGTGCACCTGGCCCGCCTCGACCCGCATGTCGAAGCCGTCCAGCGCGTTGCGGGTGCCCCGCCGGCGGCTCTTGTACGTCTTACGTAGACCTTCGATCTCCAGGACAGCCGACAAGCTGCGCCTCCCCCGATGGTTGGCTTATGACAGCGGTCACCATACTCGGTATGCCCGGGAGGGCAATACCCGGTATGCATCGGGGCGTCGAGCCGCTACCGACGGTGTATCAACGAGGGACTCAGGCGCAGATGACGTTGACCCCGGCGGCGCGGAACGCCTCCACCACGTCGGTCGACGCGCCCGAGTCGGTCACCAGCGTCTCCACCCGGTCCACCGGGCAGATCCGGGCAAAGGCGTGCCCGCCCAGCTTGGACGAGTCCGCGATGATCACGACGCGCTTGGCCCGGGCCACCATCAGATTGTTCATCGCCGCCTCGCCCTCGTGGTGGGCGGCGGCGCCGAGCTGCGGGTCGACGGCGTCCACGCCGAGCAGGGCGACGTCCAGGGTGACCTCGCGCAGCAGCGCCCCGCCCAGCGGGCCGACCAGCTCGAACGACTTCGGGCGCACCACCCCGCCGGCGACCACGACCTTCATCCGGGAGCGGACCAGCAGCTCGTTGGCGATGTTCAGGGCGTTGGTCACCACGGTCAGCTGGGCGCCCTCGGCGCTGGTGTTCAGGTCGGGGCGGACGGCCAGGGCGCGGGCCACTTCGGTGCTGGTGGTGCCGCCGTTGAGGCCGACCACGGTGCCCGGGGAGACCAGGGCGGCGGCGGCCGCCCCGATCCGCTGCTTCTCGGCGGAGTGCTTCGCGGTCTTGTAGCGCAGCGGCAGGTCGTACGAGACGCCGTTGGCGACCGCACCGCCCCGGGTACGGGTGATCATCTGCTGCTGGGCGAGCTGGTCGAAGTCACGGCGGATGGTGGCCTGCGAGACGTCCAGCCGCTCGGCCGCCTCCTCGACGCTGACCCGACCACTGTCGGTCAGCATCTCGAGCAGAGCGTTCCATCTGGCGTACCGGTCCACCGCGGGGGCCTCCGTTGACTCTGCACGAACGGTGATTGATTGCGTGCACAGTAGTGCGCGAAACTACGAGGGCGCAAAACCACCAGCTGCGCGATCTGGGAGCTGGTTGCCACGGCCACCCGGGTTCGCGCAGAATAACGCGCGAAAGACGGCCGTAATGAGCCGTATTGCGCACCGCCGCCCTGTGCGAGGAGTTCTCATGGCGTACGTCGACGCGGAGATCGCGAGCCAGCCCGACTGCTGGCGGGAGGCGGCACAGCTCGCCGGCACCGTCGCCGTCGACCTGCCGCGCCCCGGCGAGCGGGTCGCCGTCGTCGGGTGCGGCACCTCCTGGTTCATGGCGGCGGCGTACGCCGGGCTGCGCGAGCGCGCCGGCCACGGCGAGACCGACGCCTTCCAGGCCAGCGAGTTCCCCACCGGCCGCCGCTACGACCGGCTGATCGCGATCACCCGCTCCGGCACCACGACGGAGGTGCTCGACCTGCTCGCCGCGCTGCGCGGGCGGACCCCCACCACGGTCCTCGTCGGCGACCCCGCCTCGCCCGCCACCGGGCTGGCCGACGCGGCGGTGACCATGCCCTTCGCCGACGAGCGGTCGGTGGTGCAGACCCGCTTCGCGACCACCGCCCTGGCGCTGCTCCGCGCCCACCTCGGCGACAACGTCGAGGCGCTCGCCGCCGACGCCGAGGTGACCGTCCGGGCCCCGCTGCCGATCGACCCGGCCCGCATCGAGCAGGCCACCTTCCTCGGCCGGGGCTGGACGGTCGGGCTGGCCCAGGAGGCCGCGCTGAAGTGCCGGGAGGCGGCCACCTTCTGGGCCGAGGCGTACCCGGCGATGGACTACCGGCACGGCCCGATCTCGATCGCCGCACCGGGCCGGCTGGTCTGGGCGTTCGGCGAGCTGCCCGAGGGGCTGCCCGAGGACGTGGCGGCCACCGGCGCGGCGTTCGTGCACAGTCGCCACCACGGCTGCCGCACGGTGCTGGGCAGCTGGGCGGCGGGGCGTACCCCGGTCGACCCGATGGCCGACCTGATCCTGGCCCAGCGCTTCGCGGTCGCCCTGGCCACCAGCCGCGGCCTCGACCCGGACGCGCCCCGGCACCTGAGCCGCTCCGTGGTCCTCGCGTGACCGACGCCCCTGACGGTGCCCCGGTCGTCGTCGCACTGGACGTCGGCGGCACCGGGATGAAGTGCGCGCTGGTCCGCCCGGACGGCGCCGTGGTGCACGCCGAACGGCACCCCACCGGCGCGGAGCGCGGCCCCGCCGCCGTGGTCGACACCATCCTCGACGTGGCGGAAGGGCTGGCCGGCAAGGCCCGCGCCGACGGCCTCACCCCGATCGCCTGCGGCATCGGGGTGCCGGGGCTGGTGGACGAGGTCGCCGGGGTGGCGGTCTGGTCGTCCAACATCGGCTTTCGGGACGTACCCCTGCGGGAGCTGGCCGCCACGCGGCTCGGACTGCCCACGGCGCTCGGCCACGACGTGCGCGTCGGTGGCCTCGCCGAGAGCCGGCTCGGGGCCGGCCGGGGCGTCGGCCACATCCTCTTCGTCGCCGTCGGCACCGGCATCGCGGCCGCCCACGTCGTCGCCGGTTCGGCCGCCGCCGGGGCGCACGGCGCCGCCGGCGAGCTGGGCCACATCCAGGTACGCCCCGACGGCCCCCGCTGCGGCTGCGGGCGGCCCGGCTGCCTCGAGGCGGTCGCCTCGGCCTCGGCCGTCGGCCGCCGGTACACCGAGCTGGCCGGCACCCCGCTGACCGCCGCCGAGGTGGCCGACCGGGCGGCGGCCGGTGACGAGCTGGCCGGGCAGGTCTGGTGGGAGGCCGTCGAGGCGCTCGCCGACGGGCTCGCCACCGCCCAGGCGCTCTACGACGTGGAGACCATGGTGATCGGCGGCGGGCTGGCCCGGGCCGGCGCGCGGTTGTTCGACCCGCTGCGGGCAGCGCTGCGGGAACGGATGACCTTCCACCGGGAGCCGCGCCTGGTCGCGGCGGCCCTCGGCGACGAGGCCGGCTGCCTCGGCGCCGCCCTGCTCGCCCTCGACAGACTGGAGTAGTGATGGCCCTGCGGGTGAACGGCAAGGTGGTGACCCCGACCGGTGTGATCCGGCAGGGGTGTGTGGAGATCAACGGCGACCGGATCACCGCGGTCGCCGAGTACCCGGCGAAGCGCGACGGGCACTGGATCGTGCCCGGGTTCGTGGACATGCACACCCACGGCGGCGGCGGGCACACCTTCACCACCGGCGACGCCGACGCCGCCCGCGCCGCGGCCGCCTTCCACCTGCGGCACGGCACCACCACCCTGCTGGCCAGCCTGGTGAGCTCCCCGTTCGCGCTGATGCGGGACGCCACCGCCGCGTTCGCCCCGCTGGTGGGCGAGGGGGTGCTGGCCGGCGTCCACTTCGAGGGGCCGTACCTGTCGGCGACGCGGTGCGGCGCCCAGAACCCGGAGTACCTGCGCGACCCCTCCACCGACGAACTGGCCGAGCTGATCGAGCTGGGAGCGGGCGCGGTGCGAATGGTGACGCTGGCCCCGGAGCGGGCCGGAGCGCTGGACGCCATCAAGCTGCTCACCGCGCACGCCGTGGTCGCCGCGGTGGGCCACACCGACGCCACGTACGACGAGACCCGGGCCGCCGTCGCGGCGGGCGCGAGCGTCGCCACCCACCTGTTCAACGGCATGCGGCCGCTGCACCACCGCGAGCCCGGCCCGATCGTCGCCCTGCTGGACGCCCCGAACGTGGTCTGCGAGCTGGTCGCCGACGGCGTGCACCTGCACGACGGGATCCTCACCTTCACCACCGCGACCGCCGGCCCGGAGCGGGTCGCACTGATCACCGACGCGATGGCCGCGGCCGGCATGCCCGACGGCGAGTACGAGCTGGGCGGCCAGGCGGTCACCGTGGCCGACGGAGTGGCAAGGCTCGCCCGCGACGGCGCGATCGCCGGCAGCACGCTGACCATGGACGCCGCGCTGCGGCACGCCGTGGACGCCGGCATCCCGATCGCCGACGCCGTCCGCCTGGTGGCCACCACGCCGGCCCGCGCGATCGGCCTCGGCGACCGGCTCGGCGCGCTCCAGGTCGGACTCCGCGCCGATCTCGTCGTGCTCGACGACGAGCTGAACGTGGTCCGGGTGATGCGCGGCGGCTCCTGGCTGGAGTGAGCCCTTTCCCGGGCCGCTCTTCGGGTATCAGCCGCCCGAGCCCCAACCGCTTCCCCCGACCACTACGGACCTGATGTCGTAGATGAATCATCCGCCGTCAAGGTGGTGATCCCTCCTCGTCGTCGACGAGGAGGGATCGACCCCCGGGACACCCCGTATCGCCGACCGGCGTCGACCACCGCGAGGTGCGGGTACCGCCGCAACGGGCTGGGGTGGGCCGACGGCTCGCTGGTCGGCGTGCGCAGGCACCGCGATTCGTTCGCGACATCAGCTCTGTAGCGTCCGCCCCTCACCCCGGGGGCCTTGCTGGGCGACATCGCCGGCCACGCCTCCGACGAGGCGATTGGCGAGTCAGCCGGAAGCGGGGACCTCGACGCCCAGCACCGCCTGCTCGTCCGGGCGGTGCACCAGCACGTCAGCCAGGTACGACTGCACCGCCGGGCCCATGCCGACGTCCCGGCCGGCCTGCTCGGAGAGCAGCCACTTGTGCTCGATGATCTGCGCGAACAGCTCCTGCGGCTCCAGCTTGCGGCGCAGGTGCGCCGGCACCGCCCGGACCACCGGCTCGAAGACCTCGGTCAGCCAGCGGTGGGCCGCCTGCTGCTCGTCGGTCAGGTCGCTCTCCACCCGGTAGGCGTCCAGGTCGTTGAGCAGCCGGCGGGCCTGGTTCTCCTCGGCGTCCAGGCCGGTCAGCCGGAGCAGTCGCCGGGTGTGGTAGCCGGCATCGACCACCTTCGGGCGGACCAGGTACCGGCCGTTGTCGACCGTCGACAGGGCCACCTCGGCCACGTCGAAGCCCAGCTCGTTGAGGCGGCGGATCCGCCCCTCGATGTCGTGCCGGGCCTCCCGCTCGACCTGCTGCTCGTAGGTGATCTCGTGCCAGAGCCGCTCGTAGCGCTGCACGACCTCCTCGCAGACCACCTCCGGGTCGATCGACTCGTGCAGCAGTCCGGCGGCCTGGAGGTCCAGCGCCTCGCCGAAGATGTTGACCCGGGCGATCTCCAGGTCCTCGCCGCGCTGGCCGTTGGAGAGCGAGCTGTGCAGCGCACCGGTCTCGGCGTCGACCAGATAGGCGGCGAACGCGCCGGCGTCCCGGCGGAACAGGGTGTTCGACAGCGAGCAGTCGCCCCAGAAGAAGCCGGTCAGGTGCATCCGCACGATCAGCGCGGCGAGCGCGTCGAGCAGCCGGCTCATCGTCTCCGGGCGCAGGGTGTGCGAGAAGAGCGCCCGGTAGGGCAGCGAGAACTGCAGGTGCCGGGTGATCAGCACCGACTCCAGCGGTTCCCCGCCCTCGGTCTGCCGGTCGGCGACGATCGCCACCGCCTCGACCGACGGGAAGTCGATCCGCTCCAGGGCACGGAGCAGGTCGTACTCCCGTTCGGCGATCCGCTCGCGGGTCTCCTTGAACGCGTACACGTAGTCACCGAGCCGGACGAACCGGACGATGTGCCGGGAGATGCCCTGGGGCAGCGCCACCAGGTGCTGGGCAGGCCACTGCTCCAGCGGCGTCGACCAGGGAAGGTCGAGCAGCGCCGGGTCGACGAGGGCCGAGGTGATCCGCACGGGGACAAGTGTGAAGGGTGCCCCCGCCCAACGCTTCCCTTCGTGGCTCGGCACACAGCCGCCACGGCCCGCGCCGGCCGGTCGCCGCCCGCGGCCGGTAGCGTGATCGCGTGCGGGAGACCACGACGGTACGCGGCGCGTCCCGACCACCGCGGGTACGCCCCGCCGGCTGGTGGTGGGACGCCCTGTTGCTGGCCGGGCTGGTCGGGCTGACCGTGGCGCTCGCCGCCGACCACTTCTTCGGCGTCGACCGGGCGGTGGCCGACTGGGCCGGGGAGCACCGGCCGGCGGCGGCGTACTGGGTGGCCCGGGTGTTCAACTTCCTCGGCCAGGGCACCCCGTTGACGCTCCTCGCCGCCGGGCTGGGCGTGCTGCTGGCGCTGCGGCTGCGGTCGGTCCGCCCGGTGCTGCCCCCGGTGGTGGCCTTCGCGCTGACCTACCTGACGATCGGGCCGCTGAAGGTGTGGACCGCCCGCCCCGCCCCCAGCGCGAGCCTCAAGGAGCCCTTCCTGCCGCCCGAGCAGACCCTGCCGCTGTTCCAGCACGACTTGCCGGTGAGCTACGCGCAGTCCTACCCGTCAGGCCACGTCGCCAACGCGATCGTCTGGTACGGCGTGCTGGCGCTGCTGTTCGCGCCGCTGCTGCGCAGCTTCGGCCGGCAGCTGCCGACCTGGCTGGTCACGGTCGTCCGGGTGGTGCCGCCGCTGGTGGTGCTGACCACCACCACCTACCTGGGCTGGCACTGGCTGACCGACTCGGTGGCCGGGCTGCTGCTCGGGCTGCTGCTGGACCGGCTGCTGCACCGGGTGCCCTGGGACGACCTGCCTCTCCCCGGCCGGTTGCGCGCCTGGGACCGTCCGTTCACCTCGGTCACCTAGCCTGCCGCCCGTGGAGCGACTGAGGCGCCGGCTGGGCGTACCCGACGCGGTGGTGATCGGGCTGGGGTCGATGCTCGGCGCGGGGGTCTTCGTGGTCTTCGCCCCGGCCGCCGCCGCGGCCGGCGGCGCCGGCCTGCTGGTCGCACTGGCGCTGGCCGGCTTCATCGCGTTCTGCAACGCGACCAGTTCGGCCCGGCTGGCCGCGCGCTACCCCGAGTCGGGCGGCACCTACGTCTACGGGCGCGAGCGGCTGAACCCGTTCGCCGGCTTCCTGGCCGGTTGGGGATTCGTGGTCGGCAAGACGGCGAGCTGCGCCGCGATGGCGCTGACCATCGGGGCGTACCTCTGGCCCGGGCAGGCCCGGCTCGTCGCCGTCGCCGCCGTGGTCGCGGTGACCGCGGTGAACCTGCGCGGCATCGGCAAGACCGCCGCCGCGACGAAGCTCCTGGTGGTCGTGGTGCTGGCGGTGCTGGCCCTGGTCGCGGTGGCCGGGGTGGCGGCCGGCGACGTCCGGCTCGACCGGCTCACCGAGGCCGGCGGCTCGGTCCGGGGCGTGCTCACCGCGGCCGGGCTGCTCTTCTTCGCGTTCGCCGGGTACGCCCGGATCGCCACCCTCGGGGAGGAGGTACGCGACCCGGAGCGGACCATCCCCCGGGCGGTGCCGCTGGCCCTCGGCGTGGTGCTGGCGGTCTACCTGCTCCTCGCCGTGGTCGCGGTCGGCGTGCTCGGGGCCGACCGGCTGGCCGGCTCCGCCGCGCCCCTGGTCGACGTGGTGACCGCCGCCGGGCTGCCCGACCTGGCCTGGCTGGTCCGGGCCGGGGCGACCGTCGCGGTGACCGGGGTGCTGCTCTCCCTGCTCGCCGGCGTCGGCCGGACCCTGCTGGCGATGGCCCGCCGCCACGACCTGCCCGGCGCGCTGGCCGCGGTGCACCCGGTCCACCGGGTGCCGCACCGGGCGGAGCTGGCGGTGGCCGCCGTGGTGATCCTGGTGGTCGCGCTCGGCGACGTACGCGGCGCGATCGGCTTCTCCAGCTGCACCGTGCTGGTCTACTACGCGATCACCAACGCGTCGGCGCTGACGTTGGGGCGGGATCCGGCGCGGAAGCTGCCGGTGCAGGTGCTGGCCGCGTTGGGGCTGGTCGGGTGCGTGGTGCTGGCGGTCAACCTGCCGCCGGACAGCGTGCTCGCCGGGTTCGGCGTGCTCGCCCTCGGCGCCGCCTGGTACGCGTGGAAGTCGCGGTTCACTCCGTCGCGCGCGGGTGGCCGGTCCCGGCGTAGGTGAGCCAGACCGTGCGGCGCTCGTCGTCGATCAGGTACCAGATGCGTCCGCCGCCGGTCACCTCGTACTGCCAGCGCTCCAGCTCCTGACCCTTCCAACTCGCCGTGGCGAGGGAGCCCTTGAGGCGGTGCTGCCGCTCCGGCGACGTCCTCGACCTCGGGTCGGCTCGCAGGGCGTCGTAGGCGCGGCGCAGGTTGGCCGGCGCCTGCCGGGCCAGTTGCTCCCAGCCGTCCGCCGCCGCGGACTCGGCGAAGCGCAGCTCGTACTCCCCGGCCAGGGCCGGCGGAGCGGCCCGGTCGCCGCGCTTGGGGGTCACCGGGCGAGGTCCGGCGTCGGCACGGGACCGAGGTCGCCGCTCGGCTCACGGGTGATCATCTCGTGCAGGACCGGGTCGGCGTGGATCTCGGCGGTGTGCCGCCACTGGGCCAGCAGGACCGCGACCGGCGACAGGTTCTCCAGGGAAGCCGCCCCCTGGGCCACGGTGATCAGCTCGGTCAGCAGCTGATCCACGTCCTCCTCGGGAAGGAAAGCCACCCAGGGCAGTGCCTCCCCCAGCACCCGCCGCACCACGTCCGTCGGTTCCGACCGCACGAGGCCGGCCAGCAGCCGCGCGGTGAAGCCGATGACGACGGCGTCCTGCTCGAGCTGGTCAGCTCGGGTCAGGGCCAGGTCGCCCGCGTCGCGGCGACGCAGGCGCAGCGCGCGGACCCGTTCCAGCCGCTCGGCGGCAGCCGCCGGCCGGTGCAGGAACTCGCTGAAGGGCACTTCGTCGTACAGGGCGGCCATGACATCCACACTACCTTGGAAGTCCGGCGGATCGGTCTCGTTGACAATCAGACCGAGCTCTGGCGTCGAGCAGGGCCGAAGCCCTGCTCGACGCTCGCCAAGAGCCGCGGTCCGCAAGCAGTGCCAGACCGCGCCGTCGTCTCAGTTGCTTTCGGGCTCAGCCCCCTCGTCTCCTTGCAGTACCCGCTCCAAATTCTTGATATCAATGCGCACTTCTGCACCGTCAGGAACGTGCGCAACCGCCTGGGCGAGGCCGCCGTAGAAACGCATGGCACGAACTTCCGGCGCCGCTCTTAAGTTTTCCACGATGAAGTCACCCCCCATTACGAAGGGCATCAGCGGAACCAGTCGCGTGCCGGGCGGCAATGGGCCATACGCGCGCTGCCACAAATGAGCAAGGGGATACCCGGTCAACGCTTTGTAGTCATCGATTACCTGGGCAGCCCATTGCTCGATGCTCTGCGCAAATTCCCGAACTTCCGCAGTTTCGGGGTTGAACGTCACCACGTGAGGGCCGCGCAAGCCAAACTGACATCCAAAGATATCCTCCGCGAAGAAGAACACGTCATCGACCGTCCCCGCGTACGACGACTTCCAGAGTTCCGCTCGATTCCACTCCTGGATGTCATGAACAGAAACCCCAGGTTCGCCGGCAGGGCGCACCAGCAAGGCCGACTCGAAGGCGAAAAAGCCGTTCCTGTCCTCAAGAACCATCGCAAGCTCGTCTCCCAGCGGGCCGGGGGGAAGAACCCCGCGGTCCGCCACACAGCGAGACAAGGCTGGCGAACTGGCTGACAGCAGCTTAGCGACGGCGCCTGCCACGAGCCTCCACCACCCCAATCAGATCAAGGTTCTCAATGTTGAGGATGAAAGTACCACCATCCGGTACGTCCTTGACCTGGGCCTTGATGACCGATCCCGCTCCTCGGTTATCCCTCGGATTGATGTACTTGACATGTGCACCACTGCCGCCTTCTCGGGTCATCGCCGGCGGAAGCTCGTCCCGATCGAAGCCACTCATCGTCGGAATCCCGCGCAGCGACTCCTTCCTACGGTCGTCTGCACCGGGACGGTCCACGGTCAGCTTCGCACCGTTTAGCCCCTGCTCGTGGGCGTGAATGGCGAAGTCCGGGTGCTCAACCGCGTCTACTTCGGCCGCAATCGGTCGCGGGCTCGAACAGGCACAGGCATCACCGTTCGCGTCCACGCCTCCTCCACAGTTGTGGACGAGAACCGGCTCGTCGTCAGCCACCACGTAGTACGTGTGGGTGCCTTCGACCGTAAGGTCGCGCATCTCCTCGGCGCCGAACCTGTTGGCTACCGCCACGACGGTGACCGCACCCTTGCCGCGGACCAGGAGCGCGGTGCCGGGCTTGAGGTCCTTGGCGTCATCCCACTTTCGATCGGAGGCGTTCCAGAACGGGTGGTGCTGGGTGGTCTTGATCTTGCTGGTCTTGCCCTTCTGATCGCGAACGACCAGGTCGGTCAGGTCCTTGTCGATGTTCCGGTGCAGCTGGGTGACCTGCTTCGGCTCCGACTTACCGGTCTTCGGATCTGTCGCGATCACCTTGTCGCCGACGTTCACGTCTTCGATCGGTCGACTGGTGCCGTTCGCCATCAAAACCCGGGTCTTCGGGTTGAAGCTGTGCCGACGGGGGCTACTGCGACGCTTGCTGGAACAGGAACTTCCGCCGCCGCCGCCGATCAGGTTCAGGCCCGGGACCATGTTCTCCACGGCGGCCCGCGGGTTGTACCGCCCCGACGTGGCGACCTGGTCGACCGCGTCCTCGACGGTGTTCTCCGCCGCCTCGGTGGCGAGCCGGCCGGCCAGACCGGTGCCGACCTTCTTGGCGACGATCGCGCCGACGCGGCTGGCCAGGGCGCCACCGGCGCCACCGATCATGCCGGTCACCGCGCCCGTGCCGAGCGAGCCCAGGGCGTCACCGATGCTGTGGATGTCGCCCTGCGCGGCGTCCTTGGCCAGGTTGATCAGTGCGGCGGTACCGGCCATGCAGGCGATGGCGCCGACGCCGGCGGTGACCGCGGTGCAGGCCATGCCGGCGAGGATCGCCCCGCCGATCGCGGCCACCTCGATCAGGACGTCCTTATGCTCCTTGACCCATTTCTTGGTCGCGTTCGCGGCGTCCTTGACGTGGCTGACCGCCTTCTGCGCGACCCGGTGGGCCTTCGCGGCGATCTTCTTACCGGCCTGCTTGGCCTTGTTGTAAAGGTGTTTCGCCCGTTTCTTCGCGGCCGCGATCTTCTTCGAGACGTACTTGCGACCCTGTTCGTACTTCTTCTTCACGTACCGCTTGGCCTGGTGGTACTTCTTCTTGGCGTAGCGCTTGACCTGGTTGTACTTCCGTTTGGCCTGGTGGTACTTCTTCTTCACCGTCGCCTTGGCCCGGTGGTACGTCTTCTTCACGGCGCTCTTCGCCGCCTGGTACCGAGTGCTGACGTACGAGGAGGCGTAGGAGTAGTAGCTCGACGTGTACGACGACGCGTACGAGTAGGCCGACGAGGCGTACGAGCGCACCGAGCTGACCGTCGAGGTGAAGGCCTTCTTGATGCTGCCCCAGCCCCAGTGGCCGGTCGGGTCGGTGACCGTCAGCGGGTTGGCGTCGCCGTACTGGTAGCGGTTCGCGTTGATCGAGTCCGGCACCGGGCTGTTGTTGGCGGTGTCCCGGGTGTCGAACTGGCCGGTGTCGGTGTTGTACCAGCGGGCGTGCATGTTGACCCGCGAGGTGAGCGCGTCGGTCCACTCCGACTGGTAGCCCAGCGAGCCGAGCAGGCCGTTGGCGTTGACCACCTTGCCGAGCGGGTCGTAGGCCATCGAGCCGGCCAGGGCCGTCCCGGTCGCCGTGAACTGCCCGACCACGTCGGTGTGCAGGTCCGTCCAGACCATCCGCTGGGTGCCGCCGGCGGCGGCGCCGACCACCTCGCCGGAGGGGCCCCGCACGTAGGTGGCGGCGCCGTCGCCGGCCAGGTCGTTGGCGAGACCGGTGTACGAGAAGTTGGGGCGGATCGCCCGACCCAGACCGTCGTACGTGTAGGTCTGCGTGCCACCGGCGGACTGCTGCGACACCACCTGGCCGAACGCGTCGGTGCTGGTGGTGTTGCCGCCGGCCGTCGCGAGCGTGCCGCGGGCGGTGTAGCTGTAGCTGACCCCGTCCGCGGTCTGGAGCCGGTTGCGCTGGTCGTACGTGAACAGCTTCGAGCCGTTCTGCACGCGGTTGCCGGACTTGTCGTAGGCGTACACCGTCGTGTCGGCGCCGTTGTTCCACGACGTCAGCCGGTCGGCCAGGTCGTAGGTGTAGGTGTTGGCCGCCGAGCCCGCGAAGCCCGTGGTGGTCTTCGAGGTGATGTTGCTGTTGGCGTCCCAGCCGTAGGTGATCTTCGCCAGCGAGGTGCCCGTCGACGACTTCAGCTCGTCGCCGGTGAGCCGGCGCAGCGGGTCGAAGGTGAAGTTACGGGTGTTCCCGTTCGTCCCGTAGGTGATCTTGCTGACCTGGGAGAGCGAGTTGTAGGTGTACGCCATCTGCACGCCCGCGGTCGGGTTGTCCAGCTTCGAGAGCCGGCCCGCCTGGTCGTAGTTGTACGAGGTCGCACCGGCGGCGTCCTGGCGGGAGGCCAGCCGGCCGTCCGGGTCGTAGCCGAACGAGGTGTCACCGGACGGGCCGGTCACCGACAGCGGCAGACCACGGTCGTCGTAGCTGATCGTGTTCGTGCCGCCCGAGCCGGACAGCGAGGTCATCCGGCCGGCCACGTCGTAGTCGAAGACCCGGTCCTCGGTGGCCGCCTCGGCGCCCGTGCCGCTCTGCCGAATCAGCCGACCCATGGCGTCGTACGCGTTGGTGACCGACACGCCGCCGGGCAGCAACTGCTTTGACGGCCGCCCGCCCTGGTCGTAGACGATGGTGAAGGTCCGGTCCGCGGCGTCCGGGTGGGCCGCCGTGGCCGGCTCGATCTGCGACTCGGGCAGCCCCCACGTGTTGTACGTGGTGTAGAAGGCGTTGCCCCGACCGTCGGTGAACCGGGTGCGGTTGCCCTCCAGGTCGTAGCCGAACGTGGTCTGGATCGAGTCCGACCCGGAGATCGGCTGGATCTCCTTGATCAGCGCGCCCGTTGCGTCGTACTCCATGGTGGTGGTGGTGCCGCGGGCGTCCGTGGTCGCCACCATGTTGCCGGCCCGGTCGTACTTCGCCGACTGCGACGACAGCAGCGTGCCGGTCGGGCTGTACTCCGCCGTGTTGGTCGCCCGGTCCGCCATGTCGTAGGTGACCGTGGCGTACGAGTCGTCCGGGCGGATGCTCCTGGTCGTCCGGCCCTCGCTGTCGTACTCGTAGCGGGTGGTGTTCCCGGCGCCGTCGACCACCGCGACCGGCTCGCCCGCCTTGTTGTAGCTGGTCGAGCTGGCCACCCCGGCGGCCGAGGTGACGGTGGTCTTCTGGTCGGCGGCGGTGTCGTCGTAGGTGTAGCGGGTGGTGTAGTTGGTGCTGCTCTGCCGGACCACGTCGGTCGAGGTGAGCGGCCGGCCCAGGTAGTCGTACGTGCTCGTGCTGACCGCGCCGGACGGGTCCTTCGACGAGAGCAGGTTGCCCGCCTCGTCGTAGGTGTAGGTGGTCACCCCGTCGTTCGGCGCGGTCTCCTTCGCGAGCCGGCCGAGCTGGTCGTACTCGTAGCGGGTGACCTTGCCCAGCGGGTCGGTCGCCGCGGTGACCTGCCCGGTCGGGTCGTACGTCCGGGTGCTCTCCGGCACGATCGGGACGCTCGAGCCCGGCGGGGTGTAGGCGGGGTCCTTCTGCGAGACGACCCGGCCGGCGGCGTCGTAGCCGGTCACCGACCAGTTGCCGTTGGCGTCGCGGGCGTCGGTCAGCTCGTCGAAGGTGTTGTAACCCGCGTAGCTGACGGCGTTCGCCAGCGCCGGCAGTTGCCCGGCCTGTTCCACCATCGCCGCCGGCGCGGTGGAGCGCGCCACCCGACCTTCCTCGTCGTAGCCCTGGTAGGTGGTGTTGCCGTTCGAGTCGGTGATGGCGATCGGCAGGCCGTCCTGGTCGAGCACCTGCGAGGTACGGATGACCTGCGCGTCGGCGGCCGGTGCGGTGCCGGCGTTGACCTGCGACACCTCCGTGGCCGACAGCGCCTTTTGGTAGACCTGGACGTCGCTGATCTTGCCGGACCACCCGTCGGCCAGGTCAGAGTCCCACCTGGCGCCACCGATGACGAGGGGTCCGTCCGAGCGGATCGACTTGTCGACGGTCGTGCCGCCGGCCTCGACGCCGTTGACGTAGATCTTCACGGTCTTCGCGCTCGCGTCGTAGACGCCGGTGAGGTGCGTCCAGGTGTTCAGCGTCGCCGCCGTGGTCGACAGCGCGGAGATCGAGGACGTGGGGGTGTTGTTGATCAGCATCCGCCACTTGCCCCCCACCCGCTCGTATCCGAGCAGGAAGGAGCTGCGCGGGTCGCTCTCCTGCGACACGGCGGCCCGGTTCCGGTCACTGGCGGCCAGGTTGACCCAGGCGGAGACCGTGTAGGAGCGGGTGGTGTCCAGGACGGGCCCGGTGGTGGCGAGCTGGTTCCCGTCATTGCCGTCGAAGGTCGCCGAGCCACCGCGGTCGGTGGACCAGGCGACGTTCCCCTGGACGCTGGCCGGGCTGTTGCCGACAGAATCGGCACCCTTCGTGCCGGTGGTCTCGGCGAGCTTCCACCGGCCGACCGGGCTCAGCTGCGACGACGGATACGTGGTCTCGGCGATCGCGCGGCCCGACCTGTCGTACAGCGCCTCGGAGCTGCTGGTGACCCGGTTGCCGTTCGCGCCGTCGGTGGAGACGCTGGAGATGACGTTGTCGTCGGCGTCGTAGGTGAGGGTGGTGGTCCGCTTCAACCCGCTCGGGTCGACCGTCGAGGAGATCGTCCGGCCGGCCGCGTCGTAGCTGGTGGAGGTGACGCTGCGGCCGTTGTTGCCGACCTCGGTCAGCTCGTTGCCCGCCGCGTCGTAGGTGTGCTCCTCCACCACGAAGGTCCGACTACCGTCGGTCCGGACGACCTTGGCCTCCAGGCCGTTGTCGGTGTAGGTGAACGACGTGGTCCAGCCCATCGCGTCGGTCTCCGACGCGAGCCGGCCCGCCGGGTCGTACGACCGCCGGCTGGTGACCAGGTCACGCGGCGCCGACGGGTTGTTCGGGTCGCCGGTCCAGCCGACCACCGTGGAGGTGAGCAGGTTGCCCTCGGCGTCGTACGTGCTGGTGGTGACGCCGCCGTCCGCCTCGATCTCCTTGACCACCCGGCCGTACAGGTCGTACTCGAGGTTGGTGGTCTCGTTCGCCGCGTTGGTGGTCGCCGTCTCCTGGCCGTACGCGTTGTACGTGTGCTTCTCGGTGCGCGGCGCGTCACCGCCGGTGGTGTCGCTGACCGTCTGCTCGACGACGTTGCCGTCCAGGTCGTAGCTGGTGTCGGTCTTCGCCGTGTGCACCGCGCCGGTGACCCGGTTGGTCACGCCCGGCTCGGTCTCGCTGACCGGTCGGCCCAGCTTGTCGAAGGTGCGAACGGTGGTCAGCCCCGACGGGAAGGTGTCGGTCACCTCCGTCTCGCTGACCGGCCGACCCAGACCGTCGTAGGTGTACCGGGTGATCTTGCCGGTCGGCTCGATCACCTCGGCGATGTCACCGCTGGCGAAGTAGACGACCTGCTGGACCTGCCCACCCGGCGTGGTCACCGTCGAGGCCAGGCCGGCCGGGGCGAAGCCACCGTCCTTGGCCGCCACCGTGGTGCCGTCGGTGTAGGCGGTGCGGGTGACCCGGCCGAGCGGATCGGTGATGGTGGTCTGGTTGCCCTTGGCGTCGTAGTCGTAGCTGGTCTTGTAGGTGTTGTCGGTCTCCGACGCCGACCGGCCGTCCCGCATCGTCAGGATGACGTCGTTCCGCGGGTCCGGCTGGCCACCGATCAGGACCGAGGCGCCGGTGGCCCAGCCGCCGGTGCCGTTGCCCGAGACCAGGTACATGTCGTTGTCGGTCGACTTGCGGTAGACGACGTCGGCCTTCTTGTCGCCGTCGAAGTCGCCCGAGGTGAGCAGCGCGTTCGCCGAACCCCAGCCCGACCCGATCTTGATGGACGTACCGGTCGACCAGCCGCCGGTGCCGTTGCCGGCGACCATGTAGAGGTTCTTGTCGGAGGAGTTGCGGTAGACGATGTCGTCCTTGCCGTCACCGTTGAAGTCCCCGGGAGCGGCCAGCAGGTCGGCGCTCTGCCAGCCGCTGCCGATCTGCGTCGCGACGGTGCTGATCCAGCCGCCGGTGCCGTTGCCCTTGAGCATGTACAGGTTGTTGTCGACCGAGCTGCGGAAGATCAGGTCCGGCTTGCCGTCACCGCTGAAGTCGCGGGACATCACCATGAGGTTCGCCGAGCCGACCGCCGGGCCGATCTTCACCGAGCTGCCGGTCACCCAACCGCCCTTGCCGTTGCCGGCGAGCAGGTACATGTTGCTGTCGGTCGAGCTGCGCCAGAGGATGTCCGGCTTGCCGTCGCCGTTGAAGTCCTTGCTGCCGACGATCAGGTTGGCGGAGGCGATGCTCGTGCCGATCTTCGTCGGGATGCTGGTCAGCCAGCCGCCGGAACCGTTGCTCCGCACCATCTGGATGCTGTTGTCGGTGGCCTCCCGGTAGACGATGTCCGGGTAGCCGTCGCCGTCGAAGTCGCTGAACATCACCGGCAGCTGGGCGGTGGACCAGTCGAGCGGGTCGGCCGAGTTCGCGTAGTAGCTGTAGTGGACCGACGAGCACTTGTTGGCCGACTGGTCCTGGCAGGTGATGACCTGCTTGGTGTTGCCCCGGACGTCCTGGAGCTCCTGCGTCCACACACCGTTCGGGTCGTAGGTCAGGTTGCCGAAGCCGCCGACGTCGTACCCGAACTTGGTGGTGTTCCCCAGCGCGTCGGTCTGCGCCACCATCCGGTTGCCGTTGACCACGTCGTAGCTGTAGGAGAGCTGCTCGCCGGTCGGGCCGGTGACCGTGACCGTCGAGACCGGCATCGCGACGGGCGTGGTCTGCCCGTTCACCATGGTCACCGCGAGTGGAACGGTCTGCTTCGACGCCTGGAAGTGGGAGCTGACCTGGGCGTCGCTGAGCTGCGTGCGGTAGAACGCCACCTCGGCGATGGAGCCCGGGAAGTACGCCACCCCGCTCGTCGGGGACGCCGGCCACGACTTGGTGTAGCCGGCGCCGAGGTAGGCGTTGACGGCGGTGGTGGTCTCCCCGGCCAGGGCGAGTTGGCCGACGGTCGCCCCGTCGAGGTAGAGCTTCTGGGTGGAGCCGCTGAGGGTGAGTGCGACGTGGTGCCACTTGCCGTCGTTCACCGCCGCCGTGGTGATCGGCGGATTCGTGGTGTTGCTGCCGCAGTAGCACCACTTGCCGCGCAGCTTGCCGTCGATGCCGACGTAGAGCGCGGGCACCCAGTTGCCGGTGAAACCGCGGGTGGCGATGTCCTCCGTTTGGAAACCGAAGAGCGTGCCACCGGCGGTGCTGCCGGACGGCATCTTGAACCACATCTCGACCGAGTTGGGTCCGGTGGTGGGGACGTCCTCCGGCGGCAGCTGGAGGTACGAGCTGGAGCCGTCGAACGAGGCGGCCTTGCTGTCGCTGAACGGGCCGGCGACGCCGAGCGTGGTGTTGTTGAAGGTGGCCGTGCCCCCCTCGACCTCGTTGATCGCGTCGGTGACGTCGACCTCGCCGAGCCGCCAGTAGTCGACCGGCTTCGCGCCGAGCACCGAGGCGGCGTACACGTCGCTGTCACCGGAGACGGTCGGCGTACCCATGGTCCAGGTGCCGCCGTTCTCGTCCTTGACGCTGGCGACCCGACCCGTGGTCTTGTCGTACGAGATCTCCGCGGTGACGCCGCCGGAGGGGCGGACCACCCTGCTGAGCACCGGATGGCTGGTCCGGCCGGCGCTGTTCAGCGCGGCGATCGTGGTGCCGGTCAACGCCTGGTTGAAGAACGCCACGTCGGAGATCGAGCCGGAGAAGTAGTTGGCCACCGCCGGGGAGGCGCCGGTGTTCTTGTGGCTGGGCCACCCGCCGCCGACGAAGCCGGCACCGATCTGCACGTTCGCCGAGCCGTTGGGAACCTGGGCGATGGTGCCGGCCAGGGGGGTGCCCTGCTGGACGCCGTCGAGGTAGAGGTACTGGACGTCACCCATGCCGGTGAGCACCACGTGGTGCCAGGCGCCGTTGTTCACCACCGAGGTGGATGCCATGGCCTGCGTGGCGTTGCCCTGGTACCACTGGCCGTGCAGCTTGCCGTCGCTGCCGATGTAGAGCGCCGGGGTGTAGTTGCCGGTCGTGGTGCCCTTGGTGATCGCGTCGCCGTTGTAGCTGAACAGCACGCCGTTGAGGGCGGTGGTCTTGAACCACATGCTGATCGACTGGTACTGGCCGTCGGCGACCAGCTTGCCGGGGAGCTGCACGTACGAGCTGGTCCCGTTGAAGCCGGCGGTGGTGGCGGTCGAGCCGGCCAGGCCGGCCGGCTGGCCCAGGGTCACGCCGTTGTAGCGGGCGTTGTCGACACCGGCGTTGCTGAGCACCCGGCTCCCCGCGATGGTCGCGCCGCTCGCCTCGTTCAGCGGCCAGTACGAGTACGGGCCGGCGTTCAGCACCGCGTTGGCGTACTGGGAGGTGGTGTCCGTCTGGTAGGTGGTGCAGTTGGCCCAGTCGGTCGGCGGGCAGACCTTGCTCAGCGTGTCGTTGGGACCGTAGGTGTACTGCCAGGTCGCCGAGGTGTTCCAGTCGCCCGCGACGGCGGGGTCGGTGTAGACCGTCGCGACGTGCGCGGCACTCGACCCGGCCGGGGTCGACCAGGTGACGTACAGCGACCGGCCGGAGGCCGAGGTGAGCTTGGTCAGATTCCCCGAGGTGTCGTAGGAGAAGCTGAGCGAGCGGCCGTTGGCGTCGGTGATCTGGGTGACCTTGTAGACGCCGGTGCCGGCCGGCTGGCTGAAGACGTAGACCGTGCCGTCCTTGTCGGTGAGCGTGTAGCCGGTCACCGCTCCGGCGGTGTCCCTGTTCTCCTTGAACACCGAGTACCGGCCGGAGGTGGAGGTGAAGCTGCCGTCGGCGTTGCGCCCCATGGCCACGTCCTGGCCGGTGGGGTAGGTGACGAGCACCGACTGGATGCTGCCGGCCACGTCCTTGACCTGGGCCGCGCGCACGTCCAGCAGGCTGGACCAACCGGCGCCGAAGGCGTTGCCGCGCCGGGTGTCGAGGCTGTTGTAGCTGCGGGTGACCGAGAGGGACGGGCCCACCGTGCTCACGCTGGCGTCGGTGGCCGAGGTGGTGTAGTTGCCGACGCTCGGGTCGTAGCCCTTGCCGGCGTTCTGCGCGAGGTTCGCGGTGAGCAGCGGCTGCGGTACCGAGGTGGTGAAGGCGTACGCCGGGGAGACGGCGCTGTACGCGGCCTTGTCGTAGACCTGGACCGTGTAGAGGTAGGTCTTGTTCCAGGTCAACTTGCCGGACGGCACCGTCCAGCTGGGGCCGGTGATCCAGCCCGAGCTGACCACGGTGGCGTTGGTCCCGGCGTCCTTGACCACGTAGTTGTAGGTCAGGCCCTTGGCCGGCCAGTTGTCCGGGTCGACGGCGCGGGAGAGCAGCTCGGGGGTGAGCGTCTGCACGACCGCGTTGTTGGCCGGGTAGCGGAGGTTGACCTGCGGCGCGACGTCGTTGGTGTAGGTGAACTCCAGGTACGGCTTGTACGCCCCGGCGCCGAAGTTCGCTGAGGTGAACCGCTTCCAGGCGTACGAGTCGGTCTCCGACGCGGTCAGCGCGAGACCCTCGTTCGCGCCGCCGGTCGACCAGTCGTTGAACGTGTCGACGTTGAGCGGGACGCTGACCCACTTGCCGACGGTCCGGTCGGCCGAGCTGTTGGTGCAGGCCGGGTTGTTGTCGCTGATGGTCAGCGAGCCGATCGACGACGAGATCGCCGGGCCCGGGTAGCTGCCCGCGCTGAGATCCGCGACGGTCCATGCCTGGGTGGCCCGGTGCACGTAGAACGGCTTGTGGGTGGCGCAGTCGTACGACCACGTGTGGTACAGGAACAGCTTCGCCGCGCTGAACCGCTTGCCGACGAAGCCGTCGTTGTCGAAGTCGTCGAGGTGGATGAACGAGCGAGCCTTGGTCGTGCCGCCGTTGTAGGTGCCGACCGGCAGGTTGTCGCCGTTGTTGGTGGTGGTGCTGTCGTTGTCGACGAAGACGTCACCGGTGGTGCCGGTGGTGGCGGTCGGGTCGATCCGCACCGGGTACTGCCGGGCGGGGTCCCGCAGCCAGGCCTGGTCGGCGGTGACCTTCAGCGCGGGAGCGCCGTCGACGGTGACCAGCTCGAAGGTGACCTTGTCGGACTCGGCCGGGGCGCCGGACTTCGGGTCCACCTTCGAGTCGCTCATCGAGCCGTGCGGGAACCAGGCGACGGCCTTGCCGTCGGCGTTGAGCAGTTCCACCGAGCCCTGCGCGGTCAGCCGCGGGGTGAGGCCCTTGAGCCGCAGCGGGAAGACCCAGCTCGACGCCGCCTCGGGCGAGCGCAGGACCAGGGTCTCCTTGACGCCGGCGTCGAAGGTGGTCAGCTCCAGGTCGGTCTGCCCGAGGATGTCGCGGTAGCGGGCGGTCGCGCCGTCCACGGTCGGCGCGGTGACGTTGGCGCCCTGGAGCTGGTACCCGACACTCTCACCGGTCGGCAGCGTGAGCTGTGCCAGCTCGGGTCCGGTGGTCGCGGTCGCGTCGGCCGACGGGGCGGCGCCCGCGGCGGGCCGGGTGGCCGGCGCCGCGCTGCCGGCGACGGAGACATCGAGCCGGTTCGCCTTCACGTGCAGCCGGCCGTCGGCGCGCCGGGTCAGGTCAGAGTCGATCTTCTGCCAGGTGCCGTCGGCCGCGCGGTAGTTGACCGGGCGGTTGTAGGTCCGCCTGGTGTACGAGCCGTCCGCGTTGGCGAACACGTCGGACCGGGCGCTGGAACGGGCGGCGACCCGCTTGCTGGTCCGGCTGTCGAACCCCTGCTCGGCGGGGCCGGTGGTGTCCGGCGTGCTCTCGATCTCGTGCGGCTGGTACGACTCGAGCGTCCCGGCGGCCGGCTTCGGCGTTCGCCCGGCGCCCTGCCGGGCGTCGGTCGCGGCGGCGGGGACGTGGTGGTCGACCGTGACGGGCCGACCCTTCTCCTGCACGGGAAGGCCCAGGAAGGCCGCGGTGGCCGACCAGGCCGGCCGCTGAGCGAACCAGGTCAGCCAGGTCAGCGGAAACTCGCCGCCCGGACGGACTACATCAGCTGGCACCGCGACGCTGAGCCCGAAGACCACCGCAACAACGATGGCCAGCCGGCGCGCAGCACTGGTGACGGATCGGCGCACGGCCGGTCCCCTCCCCGTGAAGTGAAAAATTTCCTCGGGAGTGTGGGGTCCGACCGACGGATGCGACAAGTCATCCGTTCAGACAATCCTGAGAGGAACCTGGGAAGACGGCTCCTCTCAGGAGACGAGCGCGGCGATCAGCTCTCGCGATTTCTGCTGCGCGACTTGCGGGCTTTTTGCCTCCACAACGGACACGTTGCTTGACGCGTTTCCACCATTGATTCCCACGAAGCGGACAGTTGGGAATCTTGCCGCTCCAGCCCGCAATGCGCCCACCGGCGCCGCGCCCACGGTGAGAATAAGATCACAACGGCTCTGCACCAGACTGGCGAGGTACGTCTCGGCGTTCTCGGGCGTCTGCGGGCCGCTCACCTCGAGGTACTGGATCTTGACGTGGGTGGCCAGCGACGCCTCCTGCATGCCGGCCCAGACCGGGGCGGCCTCCGGCGCCGCGACACCCTTTTCTCCCGTGAGCAGGCACGCCGTCTCCGCCCGGTACTCGCGCTGGCGCGGCGGCGGCGCGGCGGCCGGCCACAGCGCCCACGCCAGCACACCGGCGACCACCACGAGCACGGCGACCATCGCCCACCACGGCGGGCGCGTCCTCAACCACGACGGGAGAGCGCCCACCCGCCCGGCACGCTGCTGTTCCCGGATCCGACGTCCCAAGCCTCCACCAAGCACGGCGAGAGACTACGCGTCGCGGAATTCAGTCCTGGCCCTCCCGGGGTACCGGCGCGGCCGGGGCGGCCGGCGCGGCCGGGGCGGCCGGCGCGGGCGGAACCGCCGGCGGTGGCGGGGTGGACTCGCGCAGCAGCGCGGCGAGCCCGGCCCGGCGGGCCACCACGGTCAGCCGGTCCCCCGCCGAGATCACCATCCGCGGGTCGGCCTTCCAGTCGGTCCGCTGCCCCAAGCGGGTGTGCGCGAGCAGGCGCACCTCGCCGGGGCGGGCCACGGCGGCCAGCGGCCGGCCGTCCAGCGGCGCGCCCGCCACCACCGGCACCTCCACCACCAGCAGCGCGTGCCGGTCGACCGGAATGGTGGCGATCACCGCCCGGTCCAGCAGCGCCGCCGCGAACGCGGGCGCTGCCAGGTACGACACGCTGCGCGAGATGCCGATCCCGAACGCCTGCTGGATCCGCTCGGCGAAGTCGCCGTCGAAGAGCCGCAGCACCACCCGCAGCTCGGCGTTGAGCGCCCGGGCGTTGAGCGCGGCGCGCAGGTTGACCCCGTCGTCGGTGGAGACCACCACCAGCGCCTGGCAGGTCTCCACCGAGGCGGAGCGCAGGGTCTCCTCCCGGGCCGCGTCCCCGACGATCAGCGGTACGCCCAGCCGACGGGCCAGCGCCGCGCCGCGCGCCTCGGCGGTCCGGTCGATCGCGACCACCTCGACGCCGAAGTCGCGCAGCTGGGCCATCACCCGGGTGCCGATGTTGCCCAGCCCCACCACCACGACGTGCCCGGTGCGCTGCGGCTGGATCCGGCCGGCGTGCAGGGCGAGCCGGGCGTTGACGATGCCGTCGACCACCACGGCGGTGATCAGCGGGATCAGCGCCAGCCCGGCGAGGTTGAGCACCACCTGCATGATCTGCGCGGCGGCCGGCTTGGTGACGTCCGGGTCCTGGCCGCTGAGCGTGGTGACCAGGGTCAGGTAGAGCGCCTCGGTCCAGCTCACGTCGACCGCGCGGGAGTTGAGCCAGCCGAGTACCGCGATCACTGCCAGCAACACCATCACCGCGATGCCGATCTTGCGGGTGGCGAAGCTGCGGACCGCCCGGAGCAGCACCGCGAGCGGCTGCCGGCGGCGGCGGGCCCGGACCAGCCGGCGGGCGGCCAACTCGGTGCCGGCCGGCTGGCCGGTCGCCTCGGCGAGCACCACGTCGGCCGCCGGCTCGTCGGCCGGCAGCACGCGGACCAGGGCCGGGTCCGTCGTGACGGCCAGGCCGCAGACGACGTCGCCGGCGCGTACGTCCTCGCGGCGGGCCACGTAGAGGGTGCGCCCGGCGTGCCGGAAGTGGGTGGGGGCGACCTCGCCGAGGGCGGCGGCCACGAACGCGGGGGCGGCGATCGAGGCGTCGGAGAGCACCGCCGAGTCGGGGAAGAGCTCGCGCAGGCCGTTGGCCAGGCTGGTGTTGAACATGCGCACCACCAGGCGCAGCCGGGGCTCGACCTCCTGGGCGCAGAGCGCGGCCTGCATGTTGCCCACGTCGTCCTGCTGCAGCAGGGCCAGCCCGGCCGCGCCGGCCAGGCCGGCCCGGCGGAAGGCGGCCTCGTCGAGCCGGTCGGCGCGGACCACCTGGATGCCGTCGACGTCCCGGCCGTCCGGCCCCTCGGAGCGACGGCGCTCGGGCACGACCAGCGTGATCCGGACCCGGCCCTGCGCCAGTTCGGTGGCGAGCAGCGCCTTGACCACCCAGTAGGCGAGCGGGTCGTTGCCGCAGACGACGTAGTGCGGCCGGGTCTCGCCGTTGGCCCGTAACCGCCAGCCGGTCGCGCGGCGTGCGCGGTCGCGCAGGGGTTCCGCCATGACCGGATCGTAGTCAGCCGGTCGCACCGGGCGCAGCCCCGCTGATCATGAACGCATGTCGGGGCGTACGGCGGGTAGTGCACCGGCATGCAGACGTTCCTCCCGTACCCGGACTTCCTGGCGAGCGCCCGGACGCTGGACCAGAAGCGGCTGGGCAAGCAGCGGGTGGAGACCATCCAGGTGCTGCGCGGGCTGACCCGGCCCACCTACGGCTGGCGCAACCATCCGGCGGTGAAGATGTGGGCCGGCTACGAGGAGGCGCTCACCCGGTACGGGCTGGACATGTGCGCCGTCTGGTGCGAGCCGGGCCGGGCGGACACCTGCGCCGGCACGATGACCACCGACCTGGCCGCCGCCTGCGGGATCGAGCGGATCCGGACCCAGGCCGAGCTGGCCGGGGCCGGCGAGCTGCCACCCTGGCTGGGCCGGGAGGACCTGCACCTGAGCCACCGCTCGTCGCTGCTGCGCAAGGACCCGGAGCACTACCGGCCGCAGTTCGGCGACATCCCGCCCGACCTGGAGTACGTCTGGCCCGCCTCGGACCGGGAACGGCGCTGTCTGCTGCCGTCCGAGGGCTGACCGGGCAGACTGAAATTTCTTCGGCCGGGGAAGGTGCGCATGACGCTGTCACAGATGCTGGGTCGGCTGATCGGCGTACGCCGGCGGGTGGTCGACCCCGGCGGCGGTGCCGCCCCCCGCGTGCCGCGCCCGGCCGAGGCCGTGGTGGTCGGCGGCGGGATCGCCGGCATCTCCGCGGCGGTGGTGCTCGCCGAGCGGGGCGTGGCGGTGACCGTGCTGGAGGCCGCGCCGACGCTCGGCGGCCGGCTCGGCGCCTGGCCGGAGGTCCTGACCGACGGCACCCAGCTCGTCGAGCACGGCTTCCACGCGTTCTTCCGGCAGTACTACAACTGGCGGGCGATCCTGCGCCGGGTCGATCCGGGCCTGGACTTCCTCAAGCCGATCCCCGGGTACCCGATCCTGAGCGGGCAGTGGCCGACGGAGGAGTTCGGCAGGCTGCCGCCGGCCCCGCCGCTCAACCTGCTCGCCCTCCTGCTGCGCAGCCCCAGCCTGCGCCTGGCCGACCTGCGCCGGATGGACTCCGACGCCGCGCTGCCGCTGCTCAGCTACCACCCGGAGCGCACCTACGCCGAGTTCGACACCACCACCGCCGACCAGCTCCTGACCTCGCTGAAGCTGCCGGACCGGGCCCGGGCCATGCTCTTCGACGTCTTCTCGCACTCGTTCTTCAACCGCGAGGCGGAGATGTCGGCCGCCGAGATGATCGCCCAGTTCCACTTCTACCTGCTCGGCAACCCGGAGGGGCTGACCTTCGACTGCCCGGACGAGGACTACGCGACGGCGATCTGGCAGCCGCTGACCCGGCACGTCGAGAAGCACGGCGGCCGGGTGGTCACCGAGGCCGCCGCCACCCGGCTGGACCGGGAGCCCGGCGGCTGGCGGGTGCGGACCGCGGACGGGTCGGCGTACCGCGCCGCGCACGTGGTGCTCGCCGTCGACCCGCCCGCGCTGGCCGCCCTGATCGCGGCCTCCCCCGGCCTGCCCGGGGCGGCGCCCCGGCTGGTGGCGCGGATGCCCGCGTTCGGCCGGCCCGGTCCGCCGTACGCGGTGGCGCGGTACTGGATGGACGGGGATGTCCGCGCCGACCGGGCGGTGTTCAGTGGGGTGTCCCGGCAGTCCACCCTGGACTCGGTGACCCTCTACCACCGGCTGGAGAACTCCTCCCGACGGTGGGCCGAGCGGACCGGCGGCTCGGTGGTGGAGTTGCACGCGTACGCCTGCGACGAGGGCGTGCCCGCCGAGGAGCTGGCCGAGCGGATGCGGGTCGAGCTGACCACGCTCTGGCCGGAGGCGGCCGGGCTGCGGGTCCGCGAGCTGCGCGCCCGGGTGGAGGCCCAGGCCCCGGCGTTCACCCCGGGCAGCCACGCCGAACGGCCGGGGGTACGCACCGACGCGAACGGCCTGTACCTGGCCGGCGACGGCATCCGGACGGAGTTCCCGAGCGCGCTGATGGAGCGCGCGGCGGCCACCGGCATCATCGCCGCCAACCACATCCTGCGGGCCGAGGGCGCGGCTGCCGAGCCGGTCCGGTCCGTCCGGCCGCGCGGGCTGCTGGCCCGACGCTGAACGCCCGGCCCCGTCGGCACTCCCCGGCCGGGTCCGCCGACGGTCGGCAACCGGACAGCGTCCCCGGTCGCTCCGGACCGCACCATGATTTCCATGACCGGTCAACGAAAGGTCTTCACGCTGCTCGGCCTGGCCGGCCTCGGGGTCGCGCTGCTGGCCTGGGGAATCGGGGTCAAGAGCACCAATGACCTGGTCGGGCTGGTCGGGGCCTGCATCTCGGCCGCGGTCGGAGTGCTCTCCCTGGTCGAGGCCACCCGTCGGGGCCCGGGCGCGGACGCGTCCCGCACGGGCGACGCGACCGGCCGGACCGGTGGGCCGGCGACCGGCGGCCGGAGCGCCGGACCGGGGTTTCCCGGTGGGCCGGCGACCGACGGCCGGGCGGACGACGCAGAGTCCGGTGGCGAAGGAACCGGCCGGGCGGGCGGACCCGGCGGCCCGGGAGCGCCATCAGGCCCGGCGCGGCGGCGCCCGTACCGTCGGCTGCTGGCCGCCGGGATCGGCGTGCTGCTGCTGGTGGTGGTCGGGACGACGCTCGCGCACGCGGTCTCCGACCGCCGGTCGGCGGCGGACGCGACCAGCCGGGGCACCAGCAGTCCCGGTGCCACCACGCCCGCCGCGCCCACGCCCGCCGCCACGACATCCGCCTCGGTCGACCCGTCGACCACCGGGGAGCCGCACCCCCCGACCAGCGCGGCACCGACGCCGGGGCCGATCGGACCGGACTGGGTGCCGCCGCCCGACGCGCCGAGGTGGACGCTGCGCGGGGAGGACGCCGTCTCCTTCGTCCCCGCCCTCCGACTGGACCGGGGCACCGGCGCCGGGACGCTGATCTTCCAGGCCCGGCTGGAACAGCTCGCCTGGTACCACTGGACCGACGACCCGAAGGATCTCAGCTACGTCGGCTGCCGCAATCCCCGGGCCTCCCGGCCGGACAGCATCAACCTGAACCTGGTCCGGAAGACGCCGGTCACCTACTGCCAGCCCGACCCGGGCGACCCCACCGTCGTCAACTACCTCCAGATCCTGCACAACCGCTTCCGGGCCACGCCGCCCTCGGTGGAGGTGCGGGTCTGGTCGGTCTCCGGCTGAGCCGCCCGGGCGGGCATCGAAATGCGTTGCCGGCCCGCCCGGGCCCGCCCTACCGTGATCGCGCAAGGTCAACCAGCCCGCCGGGAGTCAGTCATGTCGTTGTCGCACGTCACGTGCGCGTTCTCGACGCTGCCGCTCGCTGGTTGCCGAGCTGAAGGTCCCCGGGACGGGTGGCCCGACTGACGCGTGCCCGCACGCGCTCCAGCCGCCCGTCCCCAGCCGGACCGGGCGGCTTTTCGCTGTCCGGACCGGTCCGCCGCCGATCGTGAAGGGAGAGCCCGGTGGACGCCGTCCTCGTCATCAACGCCGACCTCGGCCCGCTGCACCGGGTCACCGTCCAGCACGCGATCCGGATGCTGTGCCGCCGGGTCGCCGAGATCCACGAGGCCGAGCCGGACCAGGTGATCGGGGTCTTCCCGGTCCCCCGGGTGGTCCGCCTCGTCCGGTACGTGGTCACCCGCTGGCGGTTCCACGCCGGGCCGGCCTGGTCCCGCGCCGCCGTGCTGCGGCGCGACCACCGGTGCTGCGCGTACTGCGGCGGCCCGGCCAGCACCATCGACCACATCCTGCCCCGCTCGCGCGGCGGCCGGAACACCTGGAAGAACACGACCGCCGCCTGCTACGCCTGCAACCAGCGCAAGGGCGACCGGACGCCGGCCGAGGCGGGCATGCCGCTGCGGCGCGAGCCGGTGACGCCGAGCTGGGCCGCGTTCGCCGGGCGGTGACCCGCCGGCCGGCGGGCACAGGGGGCCGCGTCGGAGGTACGCCTCCGGCGCGGCGCCCGCCGGTCCCTCCGCCCCGGTCAGTCGGCGGAGACGGCCAGGCCGCGCAGCAGCAGCTCGAGTCCGCCGTCGAACTCCGCGTCCGGTCCCACCCGCCGGGCATCGGCGGCGGTGGCCGACAGATGCGGGAACTCCGCCGGGGACAGCCCCGCCATCGCGTCGGTGCCGCTGCCCGAGAGCGGGCCCAGGTGTTCGAGCTGGATCGCGCCGACGGCGTACGCGAGCAGGGCGCGCAGCGCGACCACCCGGCGGGTGCCGGCGAAGCCCGCCTCCGCGAGGACGCCGAGCACGGTCTCCGTCCAGCGCAGCACGGTCGGCGACCGGTGCCGGTGCACGGGGAGCAGCGGCACCACGGCGGGATGCCCGCCGATCGCGGTCCGCATCCGCCGGACCAGTACGCCCACCCGGTCCTGCCACCTTTCGTCCGGCGGAGCGGCGGTGTCGACCGTGGACAGCACCTCCTCCACGACCAGCGCCGCCAGCTCGTCCCGGTCGGCGACGTAGCGGTAGAGGGCCATCGGGCTGGTGCCCAACTCCTGGGCGACCGCCCGCATGGTGAGCGCGGGAAGCCCGTCGCGGTCGATGACGGCCAGCGCGGCCGAGGCGAGCTGGGCCGGGGTGAGTGAGCGGGGGCGCGGCATGGCCTTGACAGCGTACAACGTAAGCCTAACCCTGTAGGAGTACGTCGTACGCCTACGACAGGGAGGCAACCATGTCCCGTCCGTCCGCCCCCGGTTCGACCGTGTCCCGACGTCGGCTCACCCCGGTGTCCGGGCCGCCGGTCGCCGTCCCCGACGCCGAACGCCTGGTCCACCTCCAGTTCCGCCGGTTCGCCGGCTGCCCGGTCTGCAATCTGCACCTGCGCTCGATCGTCCGACGGCACGCCGAGATCGAGGCGGCCGGGGTACGCGAGGTCGTGGTCTTCCACTCCCCCGCCGACGAACTGCGGGAGCACACCGACGACCTGCCCTTCGCCGTCATCGCCGACCCCGACAAGCGGCTCTACCGAGAGTTCGGCGTCGAGCCGTCGGTGCGCGCACTGCTCAGCCCGCGCGCCTGGCTGCCGATCCTGCGTGCGGTGCTGCGCAGCTCGTGGGCCGTCCTGCGCGGCCGGGAGCGCCCACCGGCGGCCGTCCCGCACGGCGGGCGGTTCGGGCTCCCCGCCGACTTCCTGATCGCCCCGGACGGCTCGGTCCTCGCCAGCCGGCACGGCGAGCACGTCTACGACCAGTGGTCGGTCGACGAACTGCTGAGGCTCGTGACGTCGCCTTCGACCGCGCCGGCCCCGCGGGCCGGCGGCTGACGGACCCCCCACCTGTCCTCGCTGCCGCCCCTGCGGGCCGACGCCGGAGAGGGTTGCCGACGCTACAGACCTGATGTCGTGGACGACTCATGGCTTGGGCAGGAACTCACCGAGGTCGGCGGCGAGGTGGCTCATCTGCTCGCCGGCTTCGAGCCAGGTCGTGATCGACGCCGCCACGGGTCCGACCGCGACACCCGGGGTTGGAGGTCCCAGGTCAGTGCGACGTGGCCTCCGGCATGGAAGACGGCACGGACAGCCAGGTGGTTCGTCCGCCAACGACGTTCCCCGGTCCAGCCCTGATAGTCAGCGGCGAGTTGACCGATGAAATCAGGCAGCCAGGCGTCGTCCCAGACCCAGACCTCCACCCCGGCGAACTCGGCACGCAGACCGTCGGCTCGGGCCTCGACCGAGAAGCCGACGCCGTACTCGTCCGGGAAGTGGCGACCGCGCAGGCGGACGGAGACGCCCGGCTCCGCTTGGCAGCGGATCGTCACGTCGAGATCGTCGGCAGGCGGGCGAAGAGGCGGCACCCAGGGACAGTAGAGCTTCGGGGGTACGCAGGGCAGGCGCATTCCCGGCTCGCCGCCGGCCTGGCGATTCGGCTACGTCGTCAGGTCCGTAGCGTCCGAGAGGTGTCCGCGGCTGCCGGGCCGGCCCGTCGAACCGACGGGACCACGATCAGCGGCGGTCACGGGCGGTCGGACGGCGACCAGGCGAAGTTCGGCGCCCGTCGCTCGCGGTGGGCGGCGACCCCCTCGCGGGCCTCGCCGCTGTCCCGCACCTTCCGGTGCCACCAGGCGATCCGGGCCGGCCCGGCCCGGTCGTCGACGATCTCCTTGGCGGCGGCGACGCTGAGCTGCGAGCGCTGCGCGATGGCGGTGGTGATTGCGGCCACCCGGCCGGCGAGGTCGTCGACCACCTCGTCCACCAGGCCGACCCGCAGCGCGCGCTCGGCGTCGATCAGTTCGGCGGTGAAGAGCAGGAACTTCGCCGTCGCCGGGCCGACCAGCCGGGTCAGCCGGCGGGTGGTCGGGGCCGGGTAGACCAGCCCGAGCCGGGCCGGCGGCACGCCGAAGCGGGCGTCCGGGGCGGCGACCCGCAGGTCGCAGGCCACGGCGAGCTGGCAACCGCCGCCGACGCAGGGCCCCTGCACGGCGGCGACGGTCGGCTTGGCGAAGGCGGCCAGTCGCTCCTCGGCGACGACCGCGATGCTGTGGTCGCCGGCGTCCAGCAACTCGTCCAGGTCGCCCAGGTCGGCGCCGGCGCAGAAGGTGCCGTCCGCGCCGGTGAGCACCAGGGCGCGCACCGCGGGGTCGGCCTCCAGGGCGTCGAGCAGCACCGGCAGCCGCCGCCACATGTCCGGGGTCATGGCGTTGCGCCGGCCCGGGTTCCGGATCGTCACCGTCGCCACCGCGCCGGTCACCTCGACGGTCAGCTCCGCGTCCGACACCGACACCACCCCTTCCCGCCGGCCGGCACGCGCCGACCACGTCCGGCGACCATAACGGCGCGGGCCCGACGACCACCCGCGAGGGGTGGCCGCCGGGCCCGCCGACGGCGAGGTCAGGTCAGGAGACGTTGACCGCGGTGTCGTCGACCACGAAGGACGTCTGGAGCGAGGAGTCCTCGGTGCCGGTGAACTTCAGGGTGACGGTCTGGCCGGCGTACGAGGCCAGCGAGAACGACTTCTGCGAGTACCCGGCGGCCTTGTTCAGGTTCGAGTAGGTCGCCAGGGTCGCCAGCACCGTCCCGGAGGAGTTGAGCACCTGCACCCTGAACGTGTCGTACGCGGTGCCGGTGGTGGTCTCCGCCGAGTCGATGTGCAGCCAGAAGGTGAAGTTGTACGACGTGCACCCGGCCGGCAGGGTCACCGCCTGCGAGAGCGTGTCCGTGTGGGTGCTGCCGTAGCCGTCCAGCCAGGCGTTGCGGGTGCCGGTACGGGCGGGCTGGCCGGTGAACGAGCCGATGACGCCCGAGGTCGACGCCCACGGGGTGGTGCCGGACTCGAAGCCGGGGTTGCCGAGCTTCTGGCCGGCACCGGTGCAGCCGCCACCGGTGCCGTTGACGGTCAGCGTGTAGGTCGCCGTCCGGTTCACCGAACCGGCGCCGGTGACGGTCACCGTGTACGTCCCGGCCGGGGTGCTGGCCGAGGTGGCGATGGTCAGGGTCGACGAGCCGCCCGAGGTGACCGAGGTCGGGTTGAACGTGGCGCTGGCGCCGGTCGGCAGGCCGGACGCGGAGAACGTCACGGTCTGCGCGGTGCCACCGGTGGTGGCGGTGGCGACGGTGGTCGAGACCGAGCCGCCCGCGGTCACCGAGCCGGAGGTCGGGGAGAGCGAGACGGAGAAGTCGTTACCGGTCGACGAGCAGGGCGCGTCGTTGCCGGAGACGGCCACCGCGGTCCACGCCGCCTGGACGGCCTTGTACTCGGTGGAGCAGTTGCCGTACAGGTCGGTCGCCGCGCGGAGGCTGTAGGCCCGGGCGGTGTTCGACGGCGTGGTGGTGTTGACGTACGAGGTGTTGGAGGTGAAGTACACGTCCAGGGCGCGGAACCAGATCTTCTCCGCCTTGGCGCGACCGATGCCGGTCACGGCGGGGGCGGTGCCACAGACCGGCGAGGTGCCGTACGGGGTGGCGCCGGTGCCCTCGGCCAGGTTGAAGAAGAAGTGGTTGGCCGGGCCGGACGAGTAGTGCACGTCCTTGTTCTTGGTGCTGGTGGTCCAGCAGCGGTCGGACGAGCCGTCCAGCGCCGGGTCGTACATGTAGCGCAGCGGCGTGCCGTTGCCGTTGATGTTGATCTTCTCGCCGATCTGGTAGTCACCCGGGTCGGCGGTGGTGTTGGCGTAGAACTCGACCATGGTGCCGAAGATGTCGCTGGTGGCCTCGTTGAGGCCGCCGGACTCGCCGGAGTAGGTCAGGCCGCCCGGCACCACGTTCTCGGTGACGCCGTGGCTCATCTCGTGGCCGGCCACGTCGAGGGCGACCAGCGGGCGGGCGTTGCCGGAGCCGTCGCCGTACGTCATCCGGGAGCCGTCCCAGAAGGCGTTGACGTAGTTGTTGCCGTAGTGCACCCGGCTCGGCACGCCGCGACCGTCGCCGAAGATGCCGTTGCGGCCGTGCACGTTCTTGAAGTAGTCGTACGTCTTGGCCGCGCCGAAGTGGGCATCGACACCGGCGCGCTGGCGGGTGTTCGTGTCACCCCAGCTGTTGTCGTTGTTGGTGAACGTCGTGCAGGTCGACGTGCCCTGGTTCATGTCGCAGGTGGAGCCGTTGCCGTGCGACGGGTCGATCATCTGGTACGTGCTGCCGGAGAGCGTCGTGTCGATGCTGACCGTGCCCGAGTAGATGCTGCTGCCGGTGCCCGCGACCATCTCGATCTCGTCGTACGAGCCGATCACCTTGCCGTTGACGGCGTCGCTGATGACGTGCAGCCGGGACGGGGTCTGGCCGTCGGTGTGCCAGCCGGAGAGCACCGTCTCGTAGGCGAGGCGGCCCGTGCCGGAGCTGGCGTCGACGAAGAGCTCCGGGGCGCCGACGCTCTCCAGCTTGCCGGAGAACGCCTTCCTGGCCGTCACCTTGGCCCTGGCCAGCGTGACCTTCGCGGCGGTGGCGAGGGTGAGCGGCGCGGCGAGGCCGACCGAGGAGCCGGCGTAGCCGCCGGTGGGCGTCGTGTGGATGACGAAGTCGCCACCGTAGACGCGGAGGCCGTGGTAGGTGCGGGTGTAGCGGGTGTGCGACGCCCCGCTGGCGTCCACCTTCGTGCGGACGGCCTGGTACGACTCTCCGCTGGCGCCCTGGACGGCGCCGGGGTTGCTGCGGAGCAGGCTCTCAGCACGAGCTGCGGGTGAGGTGTCCGGGGCGGGGGCGGTGGGGGCCGCCTGCGCTGCGGTGGCGACGCAGGTCAGCATGCCGCTGGTAAGCAGCGCTGCGCTGACGGCGGCGAGGGTTCTTTTCACGTGCCCTCCTGACAAGGAAAGATGTGACGGGGGTAGTCACGCATGTAAATATGGCGATACATCAAAGAAAAGAGAAGGGGGGAAGCGCTTCCGGCGCGCGACACTGGCCGAACGGGGGAGGCGGCCCTGGTGATGGAACCCGGCGGCGACGGTGCACGTCCGAACGGCATGAGATCACCCGTCCTGGCCATTGTCAAGATCATAACTATGATCGGCCTGCTGACCGGCTGCTCAGCAACCGACTCCGGTTCACCTGCGCCGACGTCGGGCACCCCCACCGCCGGAGCCACCACCATCCCCGCGCCGGGCACCCCCACGCCGGGCGGCACCGCCACCGGCACCCCCGCCGCGACCGCGGCCCGGGTGACGCTGACCCGCAGCGGCGGGTTCGCGGGCGGCGCGGAGACGGTGACCGTGGAACCGGACGGCCGATGGACGGCGACCGGTCGCACCGGCGCGACCCGGACCGGTCAGCTCTCCCCCGCCGACCTCGACCGGCTGCGCGCGCTCGCGGGCAGCGCCCCCAGCGGCGGCGGCCCCGCCCGCCCCGACGTGCGCTGCGCGGACACCTACACCTACCGGTTGACCATCGGCGCGAACACCGTCGAGTGGACCGACTGCCCGAGCGGCCCCCAGCCGCCGGCCGCCGCGTCCGCCCTGGCCGACCTCCTGCTCCGGGCCGGTGCCCTGCGCTGATCCCGGGCTACCAGCCGGCCGCCGCCGTCAGCAGCGCCCGCCGCACCGCCTGCACCTCGCGCCGCCCCGCCACCGCCGGCCGGGCGGCCAGGAAGAGCGTGTTGAGCGGCGGCACCGCCGGGCTCGACAGCGGACGCAGCGCGCCGGCGGCCAGCTCATCGCGACACAGGTACGTCGGCAGCACGCTCGCCCCGGCGCCGGCGACCACGGCCGCCAGCACCGCGCGCAGATCGGCCACCACCAGGTTCGGCGTACGGGTGAGGCGGGTGTCGAAGACCGTCCGCCACCAGCGGCGCAGGATCGGCGCCTCCTCCGCGTAGGCGACCAGCGGCACGTCCCGCAGGGCCTGCGGGGTCACCGGGTCGGGCAGCCGCTCGCCCCAGGCGGGCGCGGCGACCAGGGCGAACTCCTCGTCGTAGAGCGGCTCGGCGGCCAGCCCCCGCCGCCGGGGGCGCACGCTGCTCACCGCCAGGTCGAGCCGGCCGGCGGCGACGTCGTCCAGGAGCTGCTCGGGCAGGCCCGCGGAGACCCGCAGCTCCAGGCCCTCGGCGACCAGACCGGCCACCGCCGGCAGCGCCAGCTCCGCGAGGAACTCGGCCGGCCCGCCGAGGAAGACCGTCCGCGGGTACGGCGTGGTCGTGTCGTCGGCGAGCACGGTGTCGAGGCGGTCCAGCGGATCGGCCACCCGGCGGGCCAGCTCGTCGCCGGCCGGGGTGGGCAGCACGCCCCTCGGCACCCGGTCGAAGAGCGGCCGGCCCACCGCCCCCTCCAGCGCGCGGATCTGGGCGGTGACCGTCGGCTGGGCCAGCCCGAGCAGTTCCGCGGCGGCGGTGATCGAACCGGACCGGTGCACGGCCAGGAAGCTGCGGAGCAGGTCGAGCGGCACCTTCACATCAGCAAACCTATCGCTGCTGTGTCGTTCGCCTATTGGTCAGCTATGGATTCGCGCGCCAGCATGGTCGACATGACACGTGCACTCATCGCTCTGACCAGCCACCGCCAGCTCGGCACCACCGGCCGCGAGACCGGCTTCTACGTCGGTGAGGCCGCGGAGCCGTGGGAGGTGTTCCGGGCCGCCGGCTGGGACGTCGACCTGGTCTCGGTGGCCGGCGGCCAGCCGCCGCTGGACGGCCGGGACGAGAACGACCGGACCCAGAACGACTTCCTGGCCACCGCCGGCGTGGAACACACCCCGAAGGCCGCCGACGTCGACCCGACCGGGTACGACGTGATCGTCTTCGCCGGCGGCCACGGCACCATGTGGGACTTCCCGAACGACCCGGACCTGGCGCGCATCGCCGCCACCGTCTACGAGCGCGGCGGGGTCGTCGCGGCGGTCTGCCACGGCCCGTCCGCGCTGGTGAACCTGAAGCTCTCCGACGGCTCCCACCTCGTGGCGGGCAAGCGGGTGGCCGGCTTCACCAACGACGAGGAGAACGCCGTCGGCCTCAGCGACGAGGTTCCCTTCCTGCTGGCCGACAAGCTCACCGAGGCCGGCGCCGTGCACGTACCGGCGCCGAACTTCAGCGAGCACGTCGTCGTCGACGGCCGCCTGGTCACCGGCCAGAACCCGCAGTCCGCCCGGGCCATGGCCGAAGCCGTCGTGAAGACCGTCACCGCCCGCTGACCCACCCGCCCCCTCCCCCCCACCCCTCCGGCGGTGCAGATACAGAGAAAGAGTGGCTGTTCCGCGCGGAACAGCCACTCTTTCTCTGTATCTGCGGCCGTCGACGGCTCGCCGAGGGGTCAGTAGCGGGTCAGGAGGCGGAAGCGTACGGCGACCGCGAGGGTGTCGTCGGTGACGGTGAAGTCGGGGTCGCCGAGCCAGCCCCGGTAGTCCGGGCCGTGCCAGTACGCCTCGTGCCCGGCGCGCCAGGCGGCGACGGAGTCGTACCCCTCGCCCTCGTCCCGAGCGTGGTCCAGGTCGACGTCGCCGAGGCGGACGAGGCGTACCTCGGTCAGCTCGATGACCGCGACCGGGCGGTCGGCGGAGTCGACCACCACCGAGCGGTCGCCGACCACCGGCAGCGGCTCGCCGTCGCGCTCGTGGTCCTGGAACAGACCGGTGGTGGAGGTCTTCGCCCCGGAGAGGACAGCCGCGACGAGCTGGTCCCGCAGCGGCCCCGGGAAGGCGAACTCGGTCTTCGGCAGGTCGGGCGGCGGCGTCGTCATCCGGCGACCGTAGCCGGCACCGCGCCCGGTCACACCCGATAATCGCTGGGCAGTCCGGTGCCACGCAGCTCGGGCGGCAGGTGGGCCACGTCGTTGAAGGCGATCAGGCTGGGCGGCCCGGTCGAGCTGTAGCGGATCACGGTCAGCCCGGCGTTGTGGTGGTTGAGCCCCAGCCAGCGCCGTTCCGGGGCGTCCAGCGCGTGCCGGACCAGCCAGGCGATCAGGAAGTTGTGCGTGATCACCAGCTCGCGGACGTCACCGTCGCACGGGGCGGTGGCGAACCGGGCGACGGCCTCCGCCGCCAGTCGCGGCCCGTCGGCCCGCTCGCGCGCCGAGAAGCCGGCCAGGAAACTCGCGTACGCCATCGGCAGCCCGGCCGGGTCGGTGTCGTGCGGCAGGTGATCGCCGGCCAGCTCGGTCGCGTACACCGGGACCGTCGGCAGTGACCCGGCGACCAGCTCGGCGGTCTCGACGGTCCGGCGCAGCGGGCCGTGGTGGACGGCGCGCAACGGTACGGCCCGCAGTCGCTGACCGAGCAGCGCGGCCTGCCGGCGGCCCCGCTCGGAGAGCCCCACCTCCGGCGACTCGATCTCCGGGCGGTCCTGCTCGCCGTGCCGGGCCAGGTAGAGCAGCCGGGTGGCCATCGTCGCCTCCTCGTGCGGCCGGGAGGCGCGATGCTAACCCGCGCCTCCCGGCCGTCGCCGCCCCGATCACGCTCAGCGAGGCGACCGTCGCAGCGCCGCGGCGAACGTCGCGGTCACCCAGGCCCAGCCGGCGGTCACCGCCAGACCGAAGGCGACCATGGCCACCGGTCCGGGCCGGACCATCAGCGCGCCCCAGGCGAGGGCGAAGAACACCCCGGTCGCGATGCTGGCGACGGCCCGCACCCGGTCGCCCTCGCGGGCGGCCCGGCGGCCGGCGACGACGGTCGCCACGATCAGCGACCCGAAGGCGACCGCCGCCGCGAGGAAGTGCAGCCCGCCGTGCCAGCTGATCTGCCCGGCCCCGCGCGGCGTGCCGGCCGGGAAGCCGTCGGCCGGGTCGGCGCTGAAGACCCCGGCCGCCATCAGGCCGAATCCCCAGAGGGCGAGCAGCCGGGGCAGCCAGGTCGAGCCGGTCACCGGCCGGCGGCGCACCGCGGCGGCGGCGCCGACGCAGAGCGCCCCGGTGGCCAGGAAGGTGACGATCTGGAGCCAACCCAGGTCGCCCGTGCTCAACATGCTGACCGGGTGCCGCCGGAAGTCGAAGCCGTCCCGGGTGAGGCCCTGGGCCAGCGCGGACACGGCGAAGACCGGGCCGGCGAGGATGCCGCCGACCAGCAGGGCCCGGTCCCGGCCGAGGGCGGCCGGTCCGGCGGCGGGCAGGGTGATCGCGTCGGTCACGGCCCCGCTCCCCTCAGGCCCGGGGGAACATCTGCCCGATACGGATACTGTTGCCGAACGGGTCCCGGATGCCGAAGTCGATCCCGTACGGGCGCTCCATCGGCTCGTCGGTGATCTCGACGCCCTTGGCGACCAGGTCCTCGTGCGTCTTGCGGGCGTCGTCGGTGGTCATGAAGAGGGTGCCGGGCAGCGCCCCCTTGGTGAGCAGCTCGCGGACCTGCTCGGCGGTGGCCGGATCGAGTCTCGGGGGGCCCGGCTTCTCCAGCAGGATCTCGCGCTCCGGGTCGCCGGGCAGGTTGACCGTGAGCCAGCGCATGAACCCGAGGTCCTGGTCGGTGTTGACCTCCATGCCGAGCTTGCCGACGTAGAAGTCGAGGGCCTCGTCCTGGTCGAGGACGTAGATCTGGGAGCGGCTGATTGCGTTCATCGTCATGCCCATAACGCTAGAGGTCGGGCCTGACCTGCCGCTTATCCAAAACTGCTCGGTCTGGTCCAGGCCTTGGTGAAGCAGCTCGGCACGCGCGCGGCGACGGCCGACCGGCGCCTGCGGAAGTCGCTCGGCGACTCGCCGACGATCTGCCGGAACGTCCGGCTGAACGTCCCGAGGCTGCTGAAGCCGACCGCGAAGCAGATGTCCGTCACGTCCCGCTCGCTCTCGACCAGCAGCGACATCGCGCGTTCCACCCGCCGCCGTTGCAGGTAGCGGTGCGGGGTCTCGCCGAAGGTGGCGCGGAAGGTCCGGATGAAGTGCGCCTCGGAGACGAGCGCTATCCGGGCCAGCGCCGGGATGTCCAGCGGCTCGGCGTACGCCCGGTCCATCGCGTCCCGGGCGCGCAGCATGGCCCGGTTCGACTCCTCCACCGCACGACTCATCGGCCCCCACCCGTCGTCCCCGCCGTCAGCGCCAGGCTATCGCCGTCGCCTGGCGCCGGCACCGAGGGACAACACAGCGGTATCTATCGATGCAACAATCTAATTGTGAACGAGGTTTCCGAATTCCCCACCGTCCGGTACTTCGCCACGGCGAACCCCGTCGGACCCGGCCAGGACGACGTACCGGCGCTGCTCCGGCGGGTCGCGGACACCATCGAGGAACTCGGGCCGGTGTGGATCCAGGACGTGACCTTCGAGAGCGAGATCAACGAGCACGGTGACTGGTACTCGCTGACCGTCTACTTCCACGAGGAGTCGAACGGCGGCGAGTGAGGCGGCCCCACCCGAGGGGGCCGGCCGCGCCACCGGCGGCGCGGGCGTCAGCAGTCGATCGAGGAGGACCGGACGATGGCGGCCAGCTGGGATCGGGCAGTGATGCCCAGCTTGGGGAACGCCTTGTAGAGGTGGTAGCCGACGGTCCGCGGGCTGAGGAAGAGCTGGGCGCCGATGTCGCGGTTGGAGGCGCCACCGGCCGCCAACCGGACGACTTCCCGTTCCTGAGGAGTGAGGACACTGAGCGGGTCACCGGCCCTGCGGGGCGCGGCCGGCACGTCCCCGGTCGCACGCAGCTCGGCACGGGCCCGCCCGGCCCACAGCTCCGCACCGAGCCGATCGAAGATTTCCAGTGCGCCGCGTAGCTGTGCCCGGGCGTCCGCCCGCCTTCGGGCCCGGCGCAGCCACTCACCGTAGGCGAGCCGCGTCCTCGCCTGTTCATATGGTTGATCGCCGCTCCCGTGGACACGAACCGCCGCCTCGAAGTGCGCTTCATCCTGCTCGACGAGGGCCCGGCAGCGTAGGGCGATCGCGTCCGACGCCGATTGACCGACGTGCCGTGCCCAGGTCAGATAGCGCTCCAGCGGTTCCTTCGCGCGTTCCGGCTGGTCACTGCGGACGGCTGCGTCGACCTGGTCGGCGGCGCAGAGGACTCCGATTCCACTCGGCGGGATCGCTTCCAACTGCCGCAGGGCGGCCTCCGGGTGCCCCAGGCCGAGTTCGAGCCGGCCGAGGGCCCAGCGCCCGATGCTCGCGGCGAGAACCAGCCCCTGGTCGTCGGCTCGCCGGACACCTTCCTCGGCCTTCTCGCGGCACCCCGACACATCCGCCTGATGCGCGAGCACCCAGGCGATGCAGCTGGTGAGGTGGGTGACCCGGTGCTCGTGACCCAGCTCCGTCGCCAGCCGCAGCCCCGCGTCGAGCGTCGCCAGCGCCTCGCCGTACGAGCAGAGCAATCCCTGTGCGAACCCACGGTCCTGCAGCGCGAACGCCAGCCAGCCGATCATGCCGCTCTGCTGGCATTCCGCCACGACCCGTCCGGTGATCTCTTCGCAGAGGGCGACACGGCCCACGGAGAGGCAGACCCCGGCGGTGAAGGTCAACCCGGGTACGCCCAGACCGGCGAGCGCAGGTACGTCGAGCACCTCGCTGATGAGCTTGATCCCGCCGGGGATGTCGCCGCGCAGCAGCCGGGTCAGCCCGATCGCCTCGCTGACCAGCGGCGAACCGGGAAGCGCACGGAGCTTCGCGGCTGCCTGCTCCGCCAGCCGCGGGTCGCCGGCGAACCAGGCACAACGGACGGCCTCCACCAGCAGCCAGTGGGCCTGCTCGGTGGCGTGGGCAGCTACGCGCGGGACGGTGCCCATGATGATTCGGCCCGCCGCCAGCGGGGTGCCCAACTCGAATTCGCGATGGGCGCGTACCTGGGTCAGCGCCAGGATCATCGTGGGATCGTCCACGTCGGGAGTGGCGCTGTCGGCGAGAGCGGCGGCACGGCGCATCAGGCCGGCGTCACTCGCGGCCAGCGCGGCGGCGGCCAGCCGCGCGGACCGGCGTACCGGATCGGCGGTGAGCTCGGCGGCTCGTTCGTAGGCGGCCGCCATCGCGGCGTGGCCGCCACGGGTACGGGCGCGGCCCGCCGCCTCCTCCAACCGTTCCGCGACGTCCTCGTCGGGACCGAGCGCGGCGGCGGCCAGGTGCCAGGTCCGCCGGTCAGCGGCATCCGGCGCGGTCGAGCTGGTCAGCGCGTCGGCAAGGGCGCGATGGACGGCGAGGCGTCGGCTGACGGACGCACCGTGATAGGCGGCAGCCCTGATCAGGGGATGACGGAAACTGACGGTCGACCCGCTGATCTCGATCAGCCGGCTCCGCTCGGCCGCTTCGAGACCGTGGAGGGACGCGCCGGCCGCGACCAGCGTCGCAAGCTCACCGGAGCCGCCCGCCGCCGCGATCAGCAGCGCGGTGCGCGCGTGCTCGGGAAGCTCCGCCATCTGCGCGTGGAACGCCGCCTGGACGCGGTCGGCCACCGGCATCGCACCCACCGGCGACAGTCGTCCCGCCCGCTGTTCGGGGCTGAGCGCGGCGGGCAGCTCGATGAGCGCCAGCGGATTGCCGTCCGACTCCTGGATGAGGCGCTCCCGCACCTGGGGCGGAAGGTCGGCCGGGAGCAGGGCGGCGGCCGCGCTGCTCTCCAGGCCGCCCAGCCAAAGCTCGTCAAGCCCCGGGGCAAGGAAATCCGGGCGAGCGGCGAAGATCATGGCGACGCCGTCCGCCTCGAGTCGACGGGCGGCGAAGACAAGGGCGTCGGTGGACGCCTGGTCGAACCACTGCGCGTCGTCGATGAGACAGAGCAGCGCGCCCTCCCCGGCCAGCTCGGACAGGATGCTCAGCGTGGCCAGTCCGACCAGGAACCGGCTGTCCGGCGGGGCGTCGCCCAATCCCAGTGCACCGCGGAGCGCGGCGGCCTGCGGGTCGGGCAGCGCGTGGATCCGGTCGAGCCCGGTGCGCAGGAGCAGGTGGAGTGCGGCGAACGGCAGTGCCGCCTCGGACTCGATACCGACACCGCGCAACACCCGCATCCCGGCTGCCCGCCCGGCGGCGTACTCGAGGAGCGCCGACTTGCCGATTCCCGCCGGACCGCGCATCACCAGCGTGCCGCTGCGGCCATTGCGGGCGCCTGCCAACAGCCGTTCGATCTGCGCCTGTTCCCTGGCCCGCCCGTGCAGCACGCCTGGCAACCTACCGTCACGACGACTGATTCGAAGATCCGCCGACCTCCGTAGCTTCGTGATCACACGCACGTCAGTACCACGAAGGGATCTCCGAGATGGTTACCGCCGCCAGCACCGTCCAGGCCGCCGACGACGCCAAGCTGCTCCGCTTCGCCCTCAAGCAGGACGCGATCGGCTCGGGCGCCAACGGAGTCGTCTACCTCGCCGCCGCGGCGATCTTCGGCGAGATGTTCGGCCTTCCCGCCGCGTTCCTCTACCCGATCGGTACGTTTCTGGTCGCTTTCGCGGCCGCTCTGCTCTTCCTCGCGGCGAAGCCGAGGGTGAGCAGGCCCGCCGTGGGTGTCGTGATCGCTGTCAACACCGCCTGGGTGGTCGCGAGCGTGGAGCTGGTCATCGCCGGGTGGTTCCCGCTGACCGGCCTCGGCACCGCGCTGGTGATCGCACAGGCGGTGGTGGTCGCCGGCTTCACCACCCTGCAGCTCGCCGGCCTTCGCAAGACGATGTGAGTCCGCTGCGCCGGCCGGTGTCCGTTCGCGACGGGCGGGCACCGGTGCGCGGCGTGACGCTGTCCACTGCAGTCGACGATCAGGTACCGCAGTTGTCGCAGGACGGCGTACGGGCTCAGTTCGGCCGGCGGCGGCTGGGACGCCGGTGGCCAGCGCACTGAGCGACTGACGCAGGCCAATAGGTCGATGTGAACGATCTCCCTGAGCGTCAGGATCGTCACACCGGGCTTTCACCCACCACCTGACGGGGGACTGAGATGACTGACGAACAGGACGCCAGAACAGTGGACCGCCGCGGGCTGCTGCGCCGTGCCGGGACCGTGGCGGCGGGGATCGCCGGTACCGGCGTGGCGGCGGCCGCCGCCGGCCCGGCCCAGGCCGCTCCCGGTGAAGCCGTGCTGCAGGGCGCCGACAACAACGCCGGCCCGGCCACCACCATCCTGACCAGCGCCTCGGACAACGCCACTCTGCTGCTGGCGAACACCGCGACCGCCACCGCTCTCGACGGTCGCGTACTGGCCGCGCCGGCGTTGCAGCTCCAGCCGATCGGCGACGGCATCCACGACGAGGCGGCGCCCGGCTCGCTGAGCATGGACAGAAGGGGCACCATCTGGGCGACCACCGCCCAGATCGACGATTTCACCGTCTCCGACTACCTCCACAGCAGCGGCAACTCCAACACGATCGTTCCGATCACGCCCCAGCGGGTCATCGACACCCGGTACTCGGCGTCGCGGAGCCGGATCCTCAACCGGTCGGGCAACCTCGACAGCAGCGGCCGGGTCCTCGGTGGCAGGACCATCCAGATCAGCCTGGCGCACTTCGTCTTCTTCGGTGACGGGCTGTTCGGCAACCTCACCGTCACCGATCCGGTCGGCGCCGGCTTCCTGACGGTCTACCCGACGGGCAACCCGCGACCGGCCACCTCGACGATCAACTTCGGGTACCGCCAGACCCTGTCGAACGCGTACATGTCGGGGATCGGCTGGACCGAGACCGTCCCCGACGTCATTTCGATCTACGCGCTCAAGACCACCCACGTGATCCTCGACGTGGTGTCCTTCGTGATCGGCATCGGTGCCGTCAATCCGGCCTTCCTGCCAGGGGCCACCGCCGGCCTCACGACCGAGTCGCTGGCCGCGCCTAGGGCGAAGCGGGCCCTCGCGGCCAGCAGGGGCAAGCCCAGCTGGAAGTAGAGACGCACGAGGGCCGGGTCCGTGCGGACCCGGCCTGCGGCGGCTGGCTGCTGTCGGCGTTGCTGTCAACCGAACGGCTCTCCACAGCGTCCGCCGGCGAGTGCCTGGTGGCGTTGGAGCCCCCGGCCGGGATCGAACCGGCGACATCTCGCTTACAAGGCGAGTGCTCTGGCCAGCTGAGCTACAGGGGCGCGTGTGTCGACGTCAGCATAGCGACTGGTGTCCGGAAATCCCGCTCGGCAGGTGTCCCGAGCACGGAAAACGTCAATTTCCCGACCCCTGAGGCCGACGGATCGCCGTGGCCCGCGCGGCCGCCCGTGTCGATTGATGCCCCGGCGTGCCCGACTGACCGGAATGCGTATGCGGTCGGTCCCACCCGTTGTCCCCCGTCTTGGCAGGGTCGGGAAAGCCGTTTACCGTGCAGTGACACGGACGACACCCCCGATCGGCTCCGGCCGCCCCAGGGACGTCGCCCGAGGACCGGCACCGAGGGTGCCGGTGGCTCCTTCACTCGGATCGTCCGGCACGTTCCTGCCGGTGAAAGGAAGCGCACCACCATGGCTACGGTCACCTACGCGAAGGCGTCCCGGATCTACCCGGGCACCGAACGCCCCGCGGTCAACCAGCTCGACCTGCAGATCGGCGACGGGGAGTTCCTCGTCCTGGTCGGCCCGTCGGGTTGCGGTAAGTCCACCAGCCTGCGGATGCTCGCCGGCCTCGAGGACGTCGACGACGGCGCGATCTACATCGACGACCGGGACGTCACCCACCTGCCGCCGAAGGCCCGCGACATCGCGATGGTCTTCCAGAACTACGCCCTCTACCCGCACATGTCGGTGTACGAGAACATGGCGTTCGCGCTGAAGCTGCGCAAGACCTCCAAGGACGAGATCGACCGGCGGGTCAAGGAGGCGGCGGGGCTGCTCCAGCTGGAGGAGTTCCTCAACCGCAAGCCGAAGGCGCTCTCCGGTGGCCAGCGCCAGCGGGTGGCCATGGGCCGCGCGATCGTCCGCGAGCCGCAGGTCTTCCTCATGGACGAGCCGCTGTCGAACCTCGACGCCAAGCTCCGGGTGCAGACCCGTACCCAGATCGCGTCGCTGCAGGCCAAGCTCGGCATCACCACCGTCTACGTCACGCACGACCAGGTCGAGGCGATGACGATGGGCCACCGGGTGGCGGTCATGCTCGACGGCGTGCTCCAGCAGGTGGACACCCCCCGTGCGCTCTACGACACCCCGGCCAACGTCTTCGTCGCCGGCTTCATGGGCTCCCCCGCCATGAACATCAAGACGGTGCCGCTGAACGAGCAGGGCGCCGCCTTCGCCGACCTGCACATCCCGCTCACCCGGGAGCAGATCGCCGCGGCCAAGGAGGAGGGTGGCAACGGCAAGGTGACCGTCGGCTTCCGCCCGGAGGACTGCGACCTGGTCAGCCCGACCGAGGGCGGCATGCCGGTCGTGGTCGAGCTGGTCGAGGACCTCGGCTCGGACGCCAACGTCTACGGACACGCCGCGCTCGAGGGCGCGAACGAGCGGTTCGTGGTCCGCACCGACCGGCGCACCATGCCGAACATGGGTGACACCGTGTTCGTCAAGCCGCGCGCCGGCCGCAGCCACGTCTTCCACGCCGTCACCGGCCAGCGGATCTGACGTACCGGCTGCGCTGACGTACGCGAAAGGGGCGGTCCGCTGTCGGCGGGCCGCCCCTTTTCGTCTGCGGGTGCGTGGGTCGGTCAGACCTCGGCGGCGCGGCGGCGGGCCACCTCGGCGAGGGTGACCGCGGCGGCGACGCTGGCGTTCAGCGACTCCACGTCGGAGATCATCGGGATGCTGACGGTCAGGTCGCAGGTCTCGCCGACCAGCCGGGACAGCCCGCGCCCCTCCGAGCCGACCACCACGACCAGCGGGCCGACGGCGGCTTCCAGGTCGTACAGGTCGGTTTCGCCGTCGGCGTCCAGGCCGACCACCATGAAGCCGGCGTCCTGGCAGGCCTTCAGCGCCCGGGTCAGGTTGGTGACCTGGGCGACCGGCACCCGCGCGGCCGCGCCGGCGCTGGTCCGCCAGGCGGTCGCGGTGATCCCGGCGGCCCGCCGCTCGGGTACGAAGACGCCCTGCGCGCCGAACGCGGCGGCGGACCGGATCACCGCGCCCAGGTTGCGCGGGTCGGTGACCCCGTCCAGCGCCACCAGCAGCGGGGCGGTGTGCTCCACCGACGCGGCGATCATGTCCTCGAAGGGCTCGTAGGCGAACGGCGGCACCTGGAGGCCGATGCCCTGGTGCAGCACCCCGCCGGTCATCCGGTCCAGCTCGGCGCGGCTGATCTCCAGGATGGCGATGCCCCGGTCGGCGGCGGTGCGGATGATCTCGTTGACCCGGTCGTCGACGTCGATGCCCTGCGCGGTGTAGAGCGCGGTCGCCGGCACCTGCGCGCGCAGCGACTCCAGCACCGGGTTGCGGCCGACCAGCAGCTCCGGGGTGTCCTTCGCCGGGTTGGACTTGCGGCCCGGCGCGACCCGGGGGCCGGAACGACCGGTGGGCTTACCGCCCCGGCCGCCCGTGCCACGGGCCGCCGGAGCACCCCGGCCACCGCCGCGACCCCAGGTGGTGTCCTTGCTGCCCGGCTGACCGATCTTGGGGGCGCGCCCCTCCTCGGCCGCCGCCCGGCGCTCCTTCTCCTGCTTCCAGGCGGTGCGCTGCGGCAGCTTCTCGGTGCCCGAGTACGCCTTGTGCCAGGGCCGCTCGTCGGCGGGCAGGGTCCTGCCCCGGCCTGCGAGGGCGTCCTTGCCCTTGCCGCCGGTGCCCTTGGGGGCGCCCGCCTTCGGCGTCAGTCGCCGGCCACGGCGCTGTGAGTTGCCGGCCATCAGTCCTGCTCTCCAATAGTCCAACGGGGGCCCTGCGGGGTGTCCTCGACCACCACGCCGGCCTGCTTGAGCTGGTCGCGTACGGCGTCAGCGGCGGCCCAGTCCTTGCGGCCGCGGGCCTGCGCACGCTGCTCCAGGGCCAGCGCGACCAGGGAGTCGACCACGCCGCGCAGGTCGTCGGCGCGGTCGCCGCCGGTCCACGCCGGATCCAGCGGGTCAACTCCCAGGATATCCAGCATGGCGCGCGCGGAGGCCAGGGTCGTGCGGACGGTCACATCGTCGCCGGCGGTCAGCGCGGTGTTGCCGTCCCGGACCACCTCGTGCAGCACCGCGAGGGCGGCGGAGGTGTTCAGGTCGTCGTCCATCGCCGCGACGAAGCCGGTCGGCAGCTCGCCGAGCTGCCCGCCGCCGACCCGCTCGGCGGCCCGCTGGACGAAGCCCTCGATCCGCCGGTACGCCACCGCGGCCTCGCGCAGCGCGTCCTCCGAGTAGTCGATCCGGGAGCGGTAGTGCGCGGCGGCGTAGTAGTAGCGCAGCTCCACCGGTCGCACCCCGAGCGAGTCGACGTACGTCAGGTCGAGGGCGTTGCCGAGCGACTTGCCCATCTTGGCGCCGCCGATGCTGAGCAGGCCGTGGTGCACCCAGTACCGGGCGAAGGGCAGTCCGGCGGCCTGGGACTGGGCGATCTCGTTCTCGTGGTGCGGGAAGGTCAGGTCCAACCCGCCGCCGTGGATGTCGAACTCGGCACCCAGGTAGCGCCAGCACATCGCCGAGCACTCGATGTGCCAGCCGGGACGGCCCCGGCCCCACGGCGACGGCCAGTAGGCGTCGGCCGGCTCGTCCGGCTTGGCACCCTTCCAGAGCGCGAAGTCGCGCGGGTCGCGCTTGCCGCGCTCGGGGGCGTCCCCGGCGGACTGCATGTCGTCGGGCGACTGCCCGGACAGCGACCCGTACGCCGGCCAGGAGGCCACGTCGAAGTAGACGTCGCCGGAGCCGTCGGTGGCCGGGTAGGCGTGCCCGGTCTCGATCAGCTCGGCGATCAGCTGGTGCATCTCCGGGATGTGCCCGGTGGCACGCGGCTCGTAGGTCGGCGGCAGCACGTTCAGCGCCCGGTACGACTCGGCCAGGATCTGCTCGTTGGCGTACGCGATGGACCAGAACGGGCGGCCCTGCTCCATCGCCTTGACCAGGATCTTGTCGTCGATGTCGGTCAGGTTCCGGATGAAGTTGACCTCGTAGCCGGAGGTGAGCAGCCAGCGGCGCAGCACGTCGTAGTTGACGCCGGAGCGAAGGTGGCCGATGTGCGGCGGGGCCTGGAGGGTGAGACCACACAGGTAGACCCCCACCTTGCCGGCTTCCCGCGGGACGAAGTCCCGCACCGATCGGGTGGCGGTGTCATACAGGCGTAGCGTCACCGTACAAGGGTAGCCGTCCACGCATTCCGGGGTCGCCCGGAGCCGGGTCGTACGCTGCGTGCTGTGGAGACGACGGCGAGGTCCGGCGAGCCCGGGGACGCGGCGGTCCGGCCCGGGGAGACGGCGCAGACCCTGGACCGCGGCCTGCGGCTGCTGCACCTGGTGGCCGACGCTCCCGCCGGGCTGACCGTGACCGAGGCGGCGAACCGGTTGGGCATCGGCCGGGCAGCCGTCTACCGGCTGGTCGGGGCGCTGACCGGGCACGGGATGCTGCGCCGGGACGGCGACGGCCGGCTGCGCCTCGGCGCCGGCGTGCTGCACCTGGCCCGGCGGGCCCAGCCCCTGCTCGCCGAGGGAGCACTGCCGGCGCTGCGCCGGCTGGCTGAGCAGGCCGGTGCGACGGCGCATCTCACCGTCGTCGAGGGCGGCGAGGGGGTGGCGCTGGCGGTGGTCGAGCCAAGCTGGACGTCGTTGCACGTGGCGTACCGGACGGGCGCCCGGCACCCGCTGGAGCGCGGGGCGGCCGGCCTGGCCATCCTCGCCGGCCGGTCGGGAGTGGCCGACCCGGTGAGCACCATCGGGGAACTCCAACCCGGGGCGTACGGGGTGGCGGCGCCGGTGCTGGGGGTGCCGGGTCTGGAGGCGAGCGTCGGAGTGGTGGCGCTGGCCCCACTGGACGCCGACACCGTCGGCGCGCAGGTGCTCGCCGCCGCCCAGTCGATCGCCGCCGCCCTCTCCTGACCCTCGACCCTCGACCCCGGCAGGATCGACTCCATTCCGCCGAGACGGCGGTGTCGGACGGGACGCGTCCCCGCCATACCGGCGAAACGGAGTCGATCTCGGCCGCAGCGGCCGGTGACCGGGGGACGTCTACCACAGGCTCCATCGCCAGGTCCAACAGGGACAGTCCCGGCACCAGCTGCGCGACGCCTCCTGGATCCCGGTCCGCCATGACGTCTACGCCGACGCCCGCCTGGACCGGGACCACGCGCTGGCCTGCCAGGCGGCCGTGCTCCGTCTGCCGCCCGAGGCGGTGATCGCCGGCCCGTCCGCGGCCTTCCTGCACGGCGTCGTCCATGCCGCCGGATTCGGCGACGTCGTGCACGTCGGGTGCCCCGAACCGTCCGCCTCGACTCCGTAGGGGGCATCCGGGTGCACACCAGCGACGCGGTGATCCCCTCCGGGCAGTCCGGCGTGGACGGCGCGGCACGGACCGCTGCAGCCCTCCCCCGGTCGGACCCGGCGCAGGCCGCCTGGGAGACGGCCGCCTGGCTGGAGCCCGTCCGAGCGGTCGGGATCGTCGACGCTCTGCTCGGTATGGGCCTGACATCCCGGGACGCCCTCGCCGAGACTGCCAGCCGGCAGGCCCACCGCCCGGGCGGTCGACGGGCCCGCCGGGTGTTCGACCTGGCCGACCCGGGAGCGCAGCCGCCACCGGAGTCCCACCTGCGGGTCCGCCTGGTCCTCGGCGGCCTGCCCCGGCCGGTCACCCGGTATCCGGTCCGGTTGCCGTCCGGCCTGGTCCTGCATCCCGACCTGACCTGGCCGGAGTTCCGGGTGGCGGTGGAGTACGACGGCCAGTGGCACGCCGACTCCGACCAGCTGCACCGCGATCGACGACGACTCAACCAGTTGGTGGCCGCCGGCTGGCTCGTGCTGCACGTGACGAGCCGCCGCTTCCGCAACGACTTCCCGGCGCTCCTCGGTGAGATCCGGACTGCCCTCGCCGCCCGGGGCTGGCGGCGGTGACCGCGTCACGGTGTGCGGCGTGTCGCGCCTTCCACTCGTCCCGGACACGGGCCCGCCGCAACGGGGCCGGCGGTAGGCGAGGGGCGACGCTCAGCCGGCGTTGACCGGCTGGAGGACGGCCAGCGCGGCCGGGAGTGCGGCCAGGCCGGCGATCTCGGCGTCGGGTCGTACTCCCGGCGGGCAGGGCAGGCCGAGCCGGTTGAGCCAGATCCCGCGCAGGCCGGCGCGCTGCGGGCCGACCACGTCGTGGGCGGGCGAGTCCCCGACGTACGCGATCTGCTCCGCCGGCACGCCTGCGGCCTCGACGACCGCCGCGTAGAACCCGGGGTCGGGCTTCTTCGGCAGGCCGTCGTCGTGCGCGTACCGCTCGAAGGCGAACTCGCCGGCGAGCCCGCAGCGTTCGGCGCGGCTGTTGCCGTTGGTGGCGTAGCCGAGCCGGAACCGGCGGCGCAGCGTGGCCAGCGCGGGGAGCACGTCGGCGTAGGGCCGGGTCAGGGCGAACCGCCGGGCGAAGAAGAGCGCCGCCAGCTCGTCGAGGCGCTCCGCCAGGCCGGCGCGCGCCAGCGAGCGGGCCAGCGCGGCCCGCCGGATCTCCTGCACCGGGGCCGCGCTCATCGCACCGAAGACCGCGCCCCAGTCCGACTCCAGGTCCGCCAGCGACACCTCGGCCGCCGCCGGGGTCAGCCGCCGCATTTCTTCGAGTACGGCCACCAGGCCCCCGGTGACCGCCGGGCGCAGGTCGAGCAGGGTCTCGTCGGCGTCGAACACCAGCACGGTCAGCACGGCACCGACCATCTCACGTCAGGGCGGGTTCCTCGGCCGGGGTCTCCGAGCGTTCGACGCGGTCGCCGCGCAGCTCGTCGAGGCGGACCAGTGCCACCCCGGCGACGATCAGGGCGCCGCCGAGCAGTTGCACCACGGTGGGCAGCTCGCCCAGCACCAGCCACGCGATGAGCACCGCGAACATCACCTCGGTCAGCCCCACGAAGGACGACAGCCGGGCGCCGAGGATCCGCGTCGCCGCGATGCCGGCCTGATACGCGATCACCGCGGCGACCAGCGACAGCCCGACGATCGGGACCAGCCAGCTGGTGCGCTGCCCGGCGAACTCGACGTCGCCGAAGGTGGCCCGCAGCGGCAGCACCCCGACCAGCCCGAGCAGGGCGAGGACCGCGGCGCCGATCGCCATGCCGCCGCTGGCCATGGCGACCGACGGCAGCGCGGGGTCGACCCGGGCGGCGAGCACGAAGTAGCCGGCCAGCCCCACCCCGGCCCCGAGCCCCCAGAGCACCCCCACCGGGTCGAGGCGGCCGGTGCCGGTGAGGTCGAGCACGAAGGCCAGGCCGGCCAGCGCGGCGACCGAGCCGACCACGGTGAGCCGTCGCGGGCGCTGCCCGTGCACCAGCCACATCCAGGCCACCACCAGGATGATGCCGAGGTACTCCAGCAGCAGGGCCACGCCGACCGGCAGGTAGCGGACGGCGTTGAAGAAGCACGCCTGGGCGGTGGCGACACCGAGCAGGCCGAAGACGCTCACCGGGCCGAGGGTGCGACGCAGCACCGCGCCCTTGCCGCGCAGTGAGAGCACGGCCGGCGCCGCCAGCACCAGGGCGGCGATCCCGACCCGGGCGACGACGACGGCCTCGGCCGACCAGCCGGCCTCGATCAGGGAACGGGCGAAGGTGCCCGAGGTGGCGAAGGTGACGGCTGACAGCAGGGCCAGCCCCAGGCCCGCGCCGGCGGATCGTTCGTGCATCGGGCTCTCCTCGCCGGTAGTTGTCATGACCGAACAACGCCTATGCTGGTGACGCTAACGGCCGACTCTGACAGGAGTCAAGTTGCTCTTTGCCCATGACACCGAATGTGGGTTGATCGCCGCGACCGCTCTGGTGAACACCGACGACCCGGAGGACGAAGGGCTGCCCGACGTCGCGGCGCTGGACCGGTTCGTCGTCACCTACGGCTGGACCGGCCGGCACGAACACACCGAGGCCGAACTGCGGGCGGTACGCGAGCTGCGCCCCCGGCTGCGCCGGATCTGGCACGCCGACGTCGACGAGATCGTCGCCGTCGTCAACGAGCTGCTCCGCGAGTCCCACGCGCTGCCCCAGCTCATCCGGCACGACGACGAGCCGTACCACCTGCACGCGGTGCCCCGGGACGCGCCGCTGGCCACCCGGATGGCGGTCGAGGCGGCGATGGCCCTGGCCGACCTGGTACGGGCCGGTGAGCTGGGCCGGCTGCGGATCTGCGCCCACCCGGACTGCGAGAACGTGCTGGTCGACCTGTCCAAGAACCGGTCCCGCCGGTTCTGTGAGGCGGGCTGCGGCAACCGGGCCGCGGTCAGCGCGTACCGGGCGCGGAAGGCGGCCACTCGCTCCTGAGCAGCTCGTACTCCACCTCGCCGTGCTCGGTCCCCGGGGCCGGGTCGTCGAAGTGCAGGTGGAAGGTGCGCACGTACCGCAGGCCGGACTTCGCCATCACCTGCCGGGAGCGGGTGTTCACCGCCATCGTCTCGGCCCAGACGCGCCGGACGTCCAGCTCGGTGAAGGCGTACCGGATCAGCCCCCTGGAGCCCTCGGTGGCCAGGCCGCGCCCCCAGGCGCCACGGCGCAGCCGGTAGCCCAGCTCGGCCTCCTTGCCGTCGTCGGCCGGGTCGAGCGCGAACCAGCCCAGGAAGTCGCCGCTCTCCCGGTCCTCCGCCGCCCAACGCCCCAGACCCGGGTGCTCGTCGTACTGGCGCAGCAGCCGGGGCAACTGCTCGTCGCGCACGGTGGCGCGCGGGGTCGGCCGGCCGCCGGTCAGGAAGCGCATGACCTCCGGGTCACTGTCCAGCTCGACGAGGTGGTCCACGTCGTCCGAGGTGAACCGGCGCAGCCGCAGCCGATCCGTCTCCAGCAGCACGTGTTCGGTCATGCCGGGATCATGCCGCCACCCCGCGCACCGGTCGACGGGTTATCCCGTCAGCGTCCGTCCGGCCATCAACCACCGGGTCACGTCGATCCGGAACAGAAGGTACTGGCCGTCCGGCCCGGCGGTCGCGATGTCCCAGCCGTGGTACCGCTCCGCGAGTCCCGCCACGACCTCCGGCGCGAACGGCGGGCGCACAACGGTCACGACACCCTCCGCGACGACCGGCGCGTCGGTGTCCGGCAACGCCAGCGTGACACGCGGATCGGCCCGCACGTTGCGGGCCTTGACGGTCCACTCCGCCGTACCGATCCAGAACCGGCCCTCGGCGTAGTGGAACCAGACCGGCGTTAGGTGCGGCGACCCGTCCGGCCGCAGGGTGCAGAGCCAGACGGTCCGCTCCCGGTCCAGCCGGTCGAGCAGGTCCGCGCCGGGCGCGGCGAGCACGTCAGCGCGGTGGCGCGGCCACAAAGGCGCGCCAGGCGTACGGGTCGATGGTCAGCACCGGCCCGGCCGGGTCCTTGCTGTCCCGCACCCCGACCACCCCCGGCAGATTCGTCGCCACCTCGACGCACTGGTCGTTCGAACCACTCCGGCGACTCTTACGCCATTGGGCGCCGGTCAGCTCCATGATTCCGCCAATTCCCTCAACCGCTCGATCGACTCCTGCGGGGGCAACGCAACGCCGAGCGTAGCCTCCCAGGTTCGCTGGAGGCGCACGAGATCAGCTCGGCGGTCCAGCTCCTGCCCACCGATCTGACCACCGAGGAAGGCAAGCTCGACTTCGCCCGCCAGGCTGGCGAGGATGAACGGGCCGTTCAGGCCCGGATACTCCTCCGCTGACCACGGCACTACATGGAGCCGCACCTGTGGGTGCTCGGTGGCGAGACGGGCGAGGTGCAGAGCCTGATCGCACATCACTTTCCGACCGCCGACCCTCCGGCGCAGTACCGCCTCGTCCAGCACCGCGACGACGCGTGCGGGACGCTCGGCGTAGAGCACCGCCTGACTGTCCATCCGGTCGGCCAAGCGCCGCTCCACCTCGTCCGGATCGAGCAGCGGGTCGGACTCGAAGACCGCCCTCGCATACGCCTCGGTCTGCAAAAGGCCCGGGACGTGCAACGGGTCGAACCAGCGCAGCGCCCATGCTTCAGCGAGGATCGCGCGCCACCCTCGTAGCCAGACCTGTGCCTTGTCGAGCGCTACCAGCTCGGTGAGCATGCGGCCGAAGACGCCGCCGGTCTCCAGGGCCTTGTCGACCAGTGCCAGGTACTTGACCGTGGGCTGCTGCTGGCCCAGCTCGACCGCGCTCACCATCGACGCCGAGTAGTTGACGGCCTTGGCCAGATCGTCCTGGCTCCAACCCCGACGCATCCGCGCCCGGCGCAGCTCGGCGACCAGGAAGGCTGCCGCCGTCATCCGCCCGTCCGCCATCTCCAGCCGCCCTTCAACGCCTCGATGATCGACTCCAGTGCTGCGCCAGCCCGGGGACCCGCGAACGCAGGCCCACTCGCGAGGCGGGCGCAAACCCTTCACACCGTAGTGGCGCCATCAGCAGACTGTGAAGCGCGACATCGGCCGCCTCACCCTCCGGGCGCGGCGGTGTCGCGGTGGGACCGCCCGCTCCCCCGGCCGGCGGTCCCACCCGCCGGGGGAGATGACGCAGCCGACCACCTTTGGAGACGACGAGATGCCCCGGCCCACCTGGAGAAACTGGCCTGCCCTGATGTTCCGACCGACCGGACGGCCGATGTCGATTCCGGTCACCGACTCCGGCCCGGCCGGGTGGGCCCGCCCGGCCCGCAACGAACGGCCCGTACCCCTCGCACCCCGCCACCGCCGGACCTGGCGCACCCTGGGCCGCTGGTGCTCGTGCGGGCTGCGCTGGCGCGGCTGCCCGGACCGGCATGCGACTGTGCCCACCGAGCCCGTCGCGCCGCCCCCGACCCCGAACCGTCCGCCCTGGGCGGACGCGACCGTGGCGTGCCCCCGGATCGGCCGTGCCGGATGGCTGACCCTTGCCCAGAGCTGGCGGGCCAACGGCGGCCGGTGGTGAGCGGCGCGGGCCGCCCGCATCTGCCGCTGCGCCCGCTCTGGCTCTGCCGGACCTGCGCCGCGCCGTGGCCCTGCGCCACCGCCCGCCTCGCCCTGGTCGCCGAGTACGCCCACGACCGGGTCGCGCTCAGCGTCTACCTCTGCGCGGTGCTGCACGACGCGGCCGCCGACCTGCACCGGCTCAATCCGCAGGACGGGCCCGACCCGGCGACGCTCTTTCGACGTTTCCTCGCCTGGGTCCCGCGTGGCCACCCGCCGCCGGAGGACCCGTGATCCACACCGGTTGCGGCATGTGGCGGTGTCCCGCCGCCCGGACACCGCGACATGCCGCATCCGGGGTCGATCAGGGGTGGGGCTCACCCGCGGGGCTCAGGGGTGGGTCATCCGGAGCAGGTCGAGGGCCTCGTCGAGCTGGGTCTCGCTGAGCTTGCCGGAGTCCACGTGACCCCGCGCGATCACCACCTCGCGGATGGAGATCTGCTTCGCCAGCGCCTCCTTGGCGATCGAGGCGGCCTCGTCGTACCCGAGGTGGCGGTTGAGCGGGGTGACGATCGACGGCGACCCCTCCGCGTACGCCAGGCAGACCTCTGCGTCCGCGACCAGGCCGACCACCAGGCGATCGGCGAAGAGCCGGCTCGACGCGGCCAGCAGGCGGATCGACTCCAGCAGGTTGCGGCCCATCACCGGGAGCATCACGTTCAGTTCGAAGTCGCCCTGGGAGCCGGCGAAGGCGACCGTCGCGTCGTTGCCGATCACCTGCGCGCAGACCTGCCGCATCGCCTCGGCGACCACCGGGTTCACCTTGCCCGGCATGATCGACGAGCCGGGCTGGAGGTCCGGGATGCGCAGCTCGCGAAGGCCGGCGCGGGGGCCGGAGCCCATCCAGCGGATGTCGTTGGCCATCTTGTAGAGCCCGACGGCGACGGTACGCAGCTGCCCGGAGGTCTCCACCAGCGCGTCCCGGGCGCCCTGCGCCTCGAAGTGGTTGCGCGCCTCGGTCAGCGGCAGCCCGGTCGAGGCGCGCAGCTTCTCGATCACCTTGCCGGCGAAGCCGAGCGGGGTGTTGATGCCGGTGCCCACGGCGGTGCCGCCCAGCGGCAGCTCGGCCAGCCGGGGCAGGGCCCCTTCCAGCCGCTCCACGCCGTAGCGGACCTGCGCGGCGTACCCGCCGAACTCCTGCCCGAGGGTGACCGGCGTGGCGTCCATCAGGTGGGTGCGGCCCGCCTTGACCACCGTCTCGAACTCCGCCGCCTTCTCCTCCAGCGCGCCGGCCAGGTGCTTCAACGCGGGCAGCAGGTCCTCGACCACGGCCTGGGTGGCGGCCAGATGGATGGAGGACGGGAAGACGTCGTTGCTGGACTGCGAGGCGTTGACGTCGTCGTTCGGGTGCACGCCCCGGCCCAGCTCGCGGCTGGCGAGGGTGGCGATCACCTCGTTGGTGTTCATGTTGGACGACGTGCCCGAGCCGGTCTGGAACACGTCGATCGGGAACTGGTCGTCGTACCCGCCGTCGGCCACGTGCGCGGCGGCGGCGGCGATCGCGGCGGCGACGTCCGCGCCGATCACGCCCAACTCCCCGTTGACCTGCGCGGCGGCGCCCTTGATCTGGGCCAGGGCCTTGATCTGGGCCGGCTCGATGCCGCGGCCCGAGATCGGGAAGTTCTGCACCGCGCGCTGGGTCTGCGCCCGCCACAGCGCCTCGACGGGCACCTCCACCTCGCCCATCGAGTCGCGTTCGATCCGGTAACCCGCTGCCTCTGGAGTCGTCACGCGTACCATCCTGCCGCGCTGGTCGCCGGCCCGCAGGGAAAGCGGACCCGGGTTCAGCCCAGCTCGTCCAGCAGCTCCGCGGTCGGCTGCTGGTCGATCGACTCGACCTGACGGAACAGCGCCAGCGCCCGGCTGGCGTACGTCCGCGCCTGAGCCCGGTCGGTGCCGCGTAGGCAGCGGGCCATCCCGTCCAGGGCCCGCGCCTGCTCGTAGCGGGCGTCGAGCCGGGTGGCATCGGTGAGCACCCGGCGGTGCAGGTCGAGCGCGCTGGCGACGTCACCCTGGTCGAGCAGTGCCCGGGCCAGCAGGTTGCGCGAGGCGCACTGCCCGATCCGGTCGCCGACGTCCATCATGAGGACCAGCGCCTCCCGGTGGAGGGCGGCGGCCCTGTCCGGCCGGCCGGCCCGGCGCTCGATCAGCCCGATCTCGTTGAGCATCTCACCCTCACCGAACCGGTTGCCGGACCTCCGCTTGAGGCGCAGACCCAGCCGCAGCAGCCGGTGGGCCGGCTCCCCGTGCCCCAGTCGTTGGCGGATCATTCCGAGGTGGGCGATCGCGTGCGCCACCTGGGGCGCGTCGCCGACCTGCCGCGCCAGTGACAGGTGCCGGCGGCTGATCCGCAACGCCTCGTCGTACCGCCCCGCCATGAAGTGGGCGAAGGCCAGGTTGTTGAGCAGGTTGGTCAGTTGACCCAGCTCGCCGGGCCGCTGGTACATGGCCTTGGCCCCCCGAAAGTAGGCCAACCCTTGCTGGAAGTCCCCGTTGGCGGCGTGGGAGGTCGCGAGATTGCCCAGGGTGTTCCGCACCTCGTCGTCCAGTCCCAGGCTCCGCCACCGGTCCAGCGCCGCCTCCATCAGCGCGATGGCCTCGGAGAAGCGGGCCAGCCGGTAGTACGCCGAGGCCAGGTAGTTCAGCATGGTCGCGACGGCCTCGTCGTCACCCATGGTCGCGGCGGCCCGCCGGCCCGCCTCGTGCATTTCGATCAGGTCGTCCAGGTGACCGCCGTCGAACTGGGCACGCCAACTGGCCCGGGCGAGCTGCCAGCAGTGCTGGGGGAACCCCTCGGCCTCGGCGACCCGGCTCAGCGCGGGCAACGCCGACCGGTTCTCGTCGAACCAGCGCCGTCCGTCGGCGACCGCGGCGGCGACCAGATCAGGACGGGCGGGCTCGGGCAGTCGCAGCGCGAACCTGTTGCTCGACCACTCCACCTGCCGCGTCAGCTCGGCGGCCACCTGCAGGTGGTGGTCGAGCAGCCGGCGCAGGGCGTCCCGCCGTTCCTCGGCCCGGTCGGGCTCGGCCAGCAGGAGCCGCGAATACTTCCGGATGAGGTCGTGCAGCCGGTACCGGCCGGGTTCCGCCTCCTCCACCAGGTGGGCGTCGACCAGTTCGTCCAGCAGGTCCTGCGTCTGCGGCAGGGGCAGGTCGGCGAGGACGGCGGCGACCCGGTCGTCGAACCGTACGCCGGGGTGCAGGCCGAGCAGCCGGAACAGCCGCTGTGCCGCCGGTGACACCTGGGCGTACGACAGAGCGAACGCCTGCCCCACCGAACGCTGCCCGGCGGCCAGCTCAGCCAGCGGACCGGCGCCGGTGACCAGCCGCTCGGCCAGGTCGGCGACCCGCCAGCGGGGCCGGTGCGCCAACCGTGCGCCGGCCAGCCGGATCGCCAGCGGCAGGTACCCGCAGCGGCGCACCACCTCAGCCGCCGCCTGCGGTTCGGCGGCCACCCGCTCCTGGCCGGCCACCCGGCCGAGCAGATCGATCCCCTCGTCCGGGTCGAGGACCGGCAGGGACGAGGGCCGTCCCTCGTCCAGGCCGACCAGCCGGCGTCGGCTGGTGATCAGCACCAGGCAGTCCGGGCCGGTGGGCAGCAGCGGTGCCACCTGGTCGGCCCCGGCGGCGTTGTCCAGCACCACCAGGGCCCGCCGGCCGGCCAGCTCGCTGCGCCACACCGCGAGCCGGTCGTCCAGGTCCAGCGGCACCCGTTCCGCCGGCACGCCGAGCTGGCGGAGCAGGGTGGCCACCGCCGCGGCCGGGGTCAGCGGGGTGCGTTCGCTGTGCCCGTGCAGGTCGATGAAGAGGTGCGCGTCGGGGTAGCGGTCACCGAGGGCGGTCGCCAGGTGCACGGCCAGAGTGGTCTTGCCACTGCCGGCCATGCCGTCGATGAGCTGGATCCGGGCACCGTCCTCGGCGATCTCCTTCACCAGCCGGGAGACGGTCTGCTGCCGCCCGATGAAGTCGCTGATGGCCCGGGGCAGCGCGCGGACCCGGGTGTGCGCCAGATCCTCCGGGCCGGCCAGCGCCAGGTCGCCGGCGAGGACCCGCTGGTGCAGTTCCTGCAACGCCGCGCCGGGCTCGATGCCCAGCTCGTCGGCGTAGATCCGGCGGCCCTCCCGGTAGACGGCGAGCGCGTCGGCCTGCCGGCCCATCGCGGAGAGGGCGAGCATCAGCTGGCCGCGCAGCCGTTCCCGCAGCGGGTGCCGGTCGACGCTCTCGGCCAGCTCGTCGACCAGGTCGGCGGCCCGCCGCAGCCGCAGCTCGACGTCGACGCACTCCTCCAGGGCGGCGAGCCGCTGCTCGTCGAGGGTCTGCGCGCGCCGGCGCACGGCCCGGCTCCGGATGCCGCTCAACGCCGGCCCGCGCCACAACCCGAGCGCCTCCCGGTAGTGCCGGCGCGCCTCGGCCGGCTGCCCCGCCGCGACCGCGGCGCGGGCGGCCTCGACCGTACGGGCGAAGACCTCGAAGTCCAGGTCGGCCGGTTCGACGCGGATGCCGTAGCCGACCGGGTCGGTGACGATCGCGTCGGCCGACAGGCCGAGCGCGGCGAGTCGCTGGCGCAGCCGCGAGACGCAGCTGTGCAGCTGGGCCTTGGCGGTGGCCGGCGGGCGTTCCTCCCAGACCGCGTCGACCAGTTCCTCCACCGGTACGACCCGACCGGCACGCAGCAGCAGCATGGCGAGCACGACCCGGTCCCGACCTGCGGTGACGGTGGCCTCGCCGCCGCCGACCCGCAGAGGTCCCAGGATCCCGAACCGCATCCGCTCCCCCCCGCGCCGTGGTGCAACTTCCCGCAGCGTAGCCCGCGAGTGCCCGCCCGCCCCGTCGAGGCGATAGCGATCCGATAGCGGAACGACAGCAGCGGGGCCGACACTCGTCTGGGTTGTCGGTGACGGCATCCGACGGGGGCGGTGCGCCCGTCCGGGTGGAATTTCCGGGCGGGCGCACCGATGTCGAGGTACGACCAACGAGCAGGGGCGCCGGGCCACTGGCCCGACGCCCCGATCTCCTTGTCCCGAAGCTCAGCGCCGCCCGACGGTCAGCACCGGCTTGGTGACCTCGGCGAAGAAGTCGTTGCCCTTGTCGTCGACCACGATGAACGCCGGGAAGTCCTCGACCTGGATCTTCCAGACCGCCTCCATGCCCAGCTCCGGGTATTCGAGCACCTCGACATGCTTGATGCAGTCCTGGGCGAGCCGGGCGGCGGGGCCGCCGATCGAGCCGAGGTAGAAGCCGCCGTGCTGCTGGCAGGAGCGGGTGACCTGGCCCGAGCGGTTGCCCTTGGCGAGCATCACCTGGGAGCCGCCGGCGGCCTGGAACTTCTCCACGTAGGCGTCCATCCGGCCGGCCGTGGTCGGGCCGAACGATCCGGAGGCGTAGCCCTCGGGGGTCTTGGCCGGGCCGGCGTAGTAGACGGCGTGGTCGCGCAGGTACTGCGGCATCGGCTCGCCCGCGTCCAACCGCTCGGCGATCTTCGCGTGGGCGATGTCCCGGGCGACGACCAGGGGGCCGGTCAGCGACAGCCGGGTCTTCACCGGATATTTCGACAGCTCGGCGCGGATCTCGTCCATCGGCCGGTTGAGGTCGACCTTGACGACCATCTCGGCGTCCAGCGTCTCGTCGGTGACGTCGGGCAGGAACCGGGCCGGGTCGGTCTCCAGCCGCTCCAGCCAGACCCCGGACGGCGTGATCTTGGCAACCGCCTGCCGGTCGGCGGAGCAGGAGACGGCGATCGCCACCGGGCAGGAGGCGCCGTGCCGGGGCAGCCGGACGACCCGCACGTCGTGGCAGAAGTACCGGCCGCCGAACTGCGCGCCGATGCCGAAGTTGCGGGTCAGCTCCAGCACCTCCGCCTCCAGCTCCAGGTCCCGGAAGCCGTGCGCGGTCATCGAGCCGGCGGTGGGCAGCGCGTCGAGGTACTTGGCCGAGGCGTACTTGGCGGTCTTCAGGGCGTACTCGGCGGAGGTGCCGCCGATGACGATGGCCAGGTGGTACGGCGGGCAGGCCGCGGTGCCGATGAGCCGCAGCTTCTCCTCCAGGAACTGCATCATCCGCGTCGGATTCAACAGCGCCTTGGTCTCCTGGTAGAGGTAGGACTTGTTGGCCGAGCCACCGCCCTTGGCCATGAAGAGGAACTTGTACGCGTCCGGATGCCCGTCCGGGTCCTCGGCGTAGAGCTCCACCTGGGCCGGCAGGTTGCTGCCGGTGTTCCGCTCGTCCCACATGGTCAGCGGGGCGAGCTGTGAGTAGCGCAGGTTGAGCCGGGTGTACGCCTGGTAGACACCGCGCGAGATCGCCTCGGCGTCGGCGCCGTCGGTCAGCACGTGCCGGCCGCGCTTGCCCATCACGATCGCGGTGCCGGTGTCCTGGCACATCGGCAGCACGCCGCCGGCGGCGATGTTGGCGTTGCGGAGCAGGTCGAGCGCGACGAACCGGTCGTTCGGCGAGGCGGCCGGGTCGTCGATGATCGACCGGAGCTGGGCCAGGTGCGCGGGGCGCAGGAAGTGGGCGATGTCGTGCATCGCCTCGGCGGTCAGCGCGGTCAGCGCGGCGGGCTCCACGGTGAGGAAGCGACGGCCACCCGGGCCGTTGACGACATCGACGCCCTCGTCGGTGACCAGGCGGTACTCCGTCTGGTCGGGACCGGTCGGCAGCAAGGGGGCGTACGAGAACGCGGCGGCACTGCTCATGACGGGAAAGCCTAGGGCAGACCGGTCGATCGGTGGCACCCGCCGGGTGCGTCGTGGGATGCCGCTCTCACCCGGGGCGGGCCCGCCGCGCTCAGCCGTCGTCGTCACCGGGGTCGGGGCAGAGTTCCCGCTTCGGCCCGCAGTCCGGCTGGTTCCCGGGGCCGCCCCCGGTGGCAGGGCCGGGGGAGCTTCCGGTGTCGGGGTCGGGGACACCGCCATCGTCGGGCGGCGGCTCGGCGCCAGCACCGCCGAACCGGACGTACCCGATCTCCCGCCCCTCCCCGATGATCATGCCGTTCGGCCCGACCGCCAGCGCGTTGGCGCTGGTCCGCAGCACCACCAGTTCCCGACCGGTCCGCGGGTCGAGCGCGACCAGCCGGTTCGGCTTCTCCTGGGTGACGATCGCCGCGTACGGGGTGAGCGCCGCGCCCGCCCGGTCGCCGGCGGGCCGGTTCCAGCGGACCCGGTCGACGCCCAGTTCCCGGCCGACGACGGTGTCCTTGTCGGCGGTGCGCACCAGCGCGTACCGGTCGTCGACGGCGAGCAGCTTCTCGCCCTCCGCGTCGACCAGCAGCAGCCGTCCGTCGTACCCGTCGATGACCGCCTCCCGGCCGTCCGGCGCCACGCCGATCAGCACGTTCCGCGCGCCCTGCGGGTCCTCCCGCTGCACGCAGCCGGCGCTGTCGGCGGTGCGCAGGTTGACCACGGCCTTGCGCCACGCCTCCTGGCCGGTGGCCGGGTCGCGGGCGGAGACGACGTACTGGCAGGTGCCGTCCCGGGAGACGGCAGTGATCCGCAGCAGCCGGCCGCCGATCACGGCGAGCCGCTCGTCCCGCCCGGGCTCGACGTTCTGCACCACCCGTCCGGTGGCGGTGTCCACCACGTGCACCCGGCCGTCGACCGGGAAGCCGAGCAGCGGCGGCACCGACTCGGGGCCGGCCACTCCGCCGTCGATCCGGGGCGCGGTGAGTCGGCGGGTGCCGAGCAGGTGGGGGTTGTCGGCGAACAGGCCGGTGCTGACCCCGGGCAGGAACGCCGTCCAGAGTGGCCGGGTGCCGCGCGGGTCCCAGGCGGTCAGGGTGCAGTCGGTCGGCTCGACGCAGTGGGCGTCGAGCAGCATGTTCCGGTACGTCCAGACGGCCACCGCGTCGTCGTCGCGCCGGCGCACCACCCCGGTCGTCGGGTCGAGCAGTTCGTACCCCTTGACCAGCAGCTTGCCCACCGCGACCACCGGGTCCCGGGCCCCGCCGGCCACCGCCGCCCAGTCCGCCTTGCGCTCCCAGAGCTGCGTGCCGGTGGCCAGGCTGCGCGCCTCGACCCGGGTCCGCTGCTCGATCACGACGGTGTCCCCGGCGATGGTCACGCTCTTCGGCGTGCCGCCGATGCGCTGCTGCCAGACCACGTCCGGGTCGGAGATCGGCTGCCGGCGGTCGACCCAGTCCCAGATCGCGGGGAACGGGTTCCAGACCCCGGTGGCGGCGAGCACGACCACGGTGACGAGCCCCAGCAGCAACCAGCCGCGTACGCCAAGGCCCTTCACACCGCACACGGTAGCGACGATCACCGAACTCCCCCGGCCCCGCGCCGGAGTGTCGCCGCCCTTTCTGCGCGCCGGCCCGGGGCGCCGGGGCCGCCCGCGCGGGAGCGCGGGGCGTCAGCGGGGTGCGGCGGCGGAGCGGACCAGGGGCAGGACGCGGTACGGGATCTGCTCGGCCAGCGCGATGATCGTGGAGGCGCGGCGGATGCCCTCGTACGAGACGATCTGGTCGATCACCCGCTGCAGGTCGGTGTTGGACCTGGCGACGATCCGGCAGAGCAGGTCGCTGGAGCCGGTGATGGTGTGCGCCTCCAGCACCTCCGGGATGGCCGCCAGGTGGGCGGTGACCGCGTCGTGGCCGTGCCGCTGGCTGATCTCCAGGGTGACGAAGCTGGTCACCCCGAAGCCGATCGCGGCCGGCGAGACGTCCGGCCCGAAGCCGCCGATCACCCGCCGCTCGACCAGCTTGTCCAGCCGGGCCTGGACGGTGCCCCGGGCCACCCCGAGCCGGCGGGAACACTCCAGCACCCCGATCCGCGGCTCGTCGGCGAGCAACTGGATCAACCTGGCGTCCAGCTCGTCCAGCTGTACATCCTGTCCAGCGTTCATGTTTCGACACTCTACCGAATGTGCAGGATGACCAGCAGAAACGACGACGGTTGCCCAGTGAGGCGGATCGCCGCGATCCTCCTGGCAAGAGCATCGGAACCACCGCGGCGGCCCACGAGGCCGGCCGGTACGCAAGGGAGGACACCATGACCCAGGCGATCGACCGACCCCAGTCGACCGAGGAGGTCGACGTCGACGCCCTCGTCGGCGCCGTCGACCACGACATCACCTCCGACCCGTTCCCGGTCAAGGGCCTCGACCACGTGCACTTCCTGGTCGGCAACGCCAAGCAGGCGGCCCACTACTACTCCACCGCCTTCGGCATGACCTGCGTGGCGTACCGGGGGCCGGAGCAGGGCTACCGGGACCACGCCCAGTACGTGCTGACCAGCGGCTCGGCCCGGTTCGTGCTGACCGGCGCGGTCCGCCCGGACGCCACCGGCGCCGACCACGTCGCCAAGCACAGCGACGGCGTCTCCGACATCGCGCTGGAGGTGCCGGACGTCGACGCCGCGTACGCGCACGCCACCGCCCAGGGCGCGACCGGCCTGGTCGAGCCGCACGACGTCACCGACGAGCACGGCACCGTGCGGATGGCCGCCATCGCCGCCTACGGCGACACCCGACACACCCTGGTCGACCGGTCCCGCTACACCGGCCCGTTCCTGCCCGGCTTCGTCGCCCGCGGCCCGATCGTGGACCGCCAGCCGATGATCGACGCCGGGATCCAGCCGAAGCGCTTCTTCCAGGCGGTCGATCACGTGGTCGGCAACGTCGAGCTCGGCCGGATGGACGAGTGGGTCGAGTTCTACAAGCGGGTCATGGGCTTCTCGAACATGGCCGAGTTCATCGGCGACGACATCGCCACCGACTACTCGGCGCTGATGAGCAAGGTCGTCGCCAACGGCACCCGGAAGGTGAAGTTCCCGCTCAACGAGCCGGCGATCGCCCGCAAGAAGTCGCAGATCGACGAGTACCTGGAGTTCTACCAGGGTCCGGGCGCCCAGCACATCGCCGTGGCCACCAACGACATCCTGGCCAGCGTCGACGCGATGCGGGCCGCCGGCGTCGAGTTCCTGGACACCCCGGACTCGTACTACGACGACCCGGAGCTGCGCGCCCGGATCGGCGAGGTCCGGGTGCCGATCGAGGAGCTGAAGTCCCGCAAGATCCTGGTCGACCGGGACGAGGACGGCTACCTGCTCCAGATCTTCACCAAGCCGGTGCAGGACCGCCCGACCGTCTTCTTCGAGCTGATCGAGCGGCACGGCTCGCTCGGCTTCGGCAAGGGCAACTTCAAGGCGCTCTTCGAGGCGATCGAGCGGGAGCAGGAAGCGCGCGGCAACCTGTAACACTGTCGAGCGTGACGCAGCCTCCGACGTACCCGACGCCGCCGGCCGGTGGGCCCTCGCCCGCCGCCGGCGGCTTCGCGCCGCCCTCCGGTCCCACCCCCCAGGGGTACGCCGTGCCGCCGCAGCTCGGCCCGTACTCCGGCCTGCCGAGCTATCCGGCGGGGCCGCCCGGCGCCCCGTTCCGGCCCGGCCTGCCCGGGGTGCCGCTCGCGCCGAACGGCCAGCCCCTGGCCAGCTTCGGCGACCGGCTGCTGGCCGTGCTGATCGACGGGCTGGTGCTCATGGCGGCCTGCATGGTCGTCATCCTGCCCGCGGTGATCGCCTTCTTCGTCTGGGTGACGCCGGACCTGACCGCCACCGCGCCCGACGGCACCCTGCAGTCGAACCCGATCACGGACTTCCTGCTGCCCTTCCTGGTCCTGGAAGCCGCGATCCTCCTATTCGCCCTCGGTGTCACCTACCTGTTCCACGTGGAGATGATGTTCAAGACCGGGCAGACGGTCGGCAAGCGCGTGATGAAGCTGCGCGTGGTGCCGATCGACCCGACCCAGACACTCGACCGCAGGGCCGCGGCGAAGCGGTGGCTCGCGCACCAGGTCGGCGGGTCGTTCATCCCGGGCTTCAGCTACGTCGACGGCCTCTGGCAGCTCTGGGACAAGCCCTGGCAGCAGTGCCTCCACGACAAGTTCGCCCGGACCGTCGTCGTTAAGGTGTCCGGGTGAGCGTTCAACCAGGCTGGTACGTCGACCCCGCCGAGCCCACCACCAGGCGTTGGTGGGACGGCGAGGGTTGGGTCGGCGCGCCCGTCCCGGTCGACGTCACCCCGCCGGAGGGCCCCCCGCCACCGGAACCGCCGCCCGCCCCCGAGCCGCCGGCCGCACCTGCGGCACCGGCTACCGGGTTCCCGACGCCGCCCGGCCCCGGCGCGGGCCCGCATGCTGCCGGCGTACCGCACGGCCAGGGCGTCCCGCCCGGCGTCGGGCTGCCGCCCGGCCCCGGCGCGCCCCAGGGGCCGCCGCCGGGCTGGCCGTACCCGACCTGGCCGGGGCGTCCGCCGGAGCCGCGCCCGCACGGCCTGCCGCTGGCCGGCTACGGCTCCCGGCTGGTTGCCCGACTGATCGACCTCGGTCTGCTCCTCCTGCTCAACGTGCTGGTCAACGGCTGGTTCGTCTACCGGTACGTCCGCGAGCTCTCCCCCGCCCTCGACGAGGCGTGGCGCCGGGCCACCACGGGCGACACCACCAACGCGCCGCTGCCGGCCCCCGGCGAGCAGGCGGCCGGCCTCCAGATCGCCATCCTGGTGATCGCCACCGCGCTCTGGTTCGCGTACGAGGTGCCGGCGATGGCCTCCGGCGGGCAGACCCTCGGCAAGCGGGTGATGCGCATCCGGGCGGTGCCCGTCGAGGCGGACCAGCCGCTCGGCTTCGGCCGGGCGACCCGCCGGTGGAGCACACTGGGCATGCCCACCCTGCTCTGGTACTGCTGCGGTTTCGGCCTGCTCCTCCAGCTCGTCGACGCGGCCTCGGTCCTCTTCGACCACCCGCTGCGCCAGGCCCTGCACGACAAGCGCGCCCAGACCGTCGTGGTGCGGCTGCCGCAACCCGGCGGTCCCACCACCCCCGCCACGCCGCACGACCGTGCCGACCCCCCGGGAGACACCCCATGACCGACGCCGGACGTCACCAGCCCGCACTGCGCCTGACCCGCGCCGACCTCGACGCGCTGCCGAACTACGTGCCGGGTCGCAGCCCCGCCGACCTGGCCCGGGAGCTGGGCCTGCCGGAGGCGATCAAGCTGGCCAGCAACGAGGTGCCGTACGGGCCGCTGCCCGGCGTGGTCGAGGCGGTCACCGAGGCGGTCACCGGCTCGCACCGCTACCCGGACATGGGCGTCGTGGCGCTGCGCCAGGCGCTGGCCGAGCGGTACGGCGTGGACGCCGACCGGATCGCCACCGGCTGCGGGTCGGTGGCGCTGGCCGAGCACCTGGTCCGGGCCACCTGCCTGCCCGGCGACGAGCTGCTCTACTCGTGGCGGTCGTTCGAGGCGTACCCGATCATCGCGGCGACCAGCGGCGCGACCAGCGTGCGGGTGCCCAACGACGCCGGCCACGGTCACGACCTGGCGGCGATGGCCGCGGCGGTGACCGACCGGACCCGGATGGTGCTGGTCTGCAACCCGAACAACCCCACCGGTACGGCCGTGCGCCGGGCGGAGCTGGACCGGTTCCTCGACTCCGTCGGCGAGGACGTGCTGGTCGTCATCGACGAGGCGTACCGCGAGTTCGTCACCGACCCGGAGGTGCCGGACGGCCTGACCTACCTGGACCGGCCGAACGTGGTGGTGCTGCGCACGCTCTCCAAGGCCTGGGGGCTGGCCGGGCTGCGGATCGGCTTCCTGGTCGCCGCCCCGGAGGTGGCCGCGGCCGTGCGCAAGGTGGTCACCCCCTTCTCCACCAGCATGGCCGCCCAGGCCGGCGCGCTGGCCGCGCTGGCGCAGGCGGACGAGGTCGAGCGGCGCTGCGCGCTGGTCGTCGCCGAGCGGGACCGGGTCACCGAGGCGCTGCGCAAGCTGGTCCCGGACGTGCCGTCGAGCCAGGCCAACTTCGTCTGGCTGCCGTTGGGCGAGCGGGCGGTGGCCTTCGGCAAGGCGTGCGAGGCGCGCGGTGTGATCGTCCGGCCGTTCGCCGGCGACGGGGTCCGGGTCACCATCGGCACCCCGGCCGAGAATGACGCCTTCCTGGCCGCGGCGGAGTCCGCGCTGGCCTGAGCCCGGGACTGGTCCGCCTCCGCCAACCCCGATCGGAGGCGGACCGGCACCGCGCGTTATGCAACTTTAGCGCCTTTTGTCCTATTTGCCGGTCATTCGCTCAGGTCGCCGCGAGCACCACCGGCTCGGCCATCAGGAAGTACCCCTGGTCGTCGTCGTCCGGGCGGGCCCGCTCGCGCAACCGCTCGACGGCCACGTAGCCGTCGGCCGCGTACGCCAGCCCCGGCACCCAGCCGATCCCGTCCTGCCCGAGGGTGAGCGGGAAGCGGGACCGCTGCGCCCCGGTCCTCGGGTCCAGGGTGATCAGGTCCCGCTGCCGGCTCAGCACGTGCACCCGACCTGGCTCGACCGCGATGACCCGCACCTCGCCCAGGTCGCCACGCCGCCACCGCTTCTCCCCGGTGCGCGCGTCCCAGCCGGTCAGCACGCCGTCGGTGACCGCGATGGCGAACTCGCCGGAGAGCGTCACGTCGTCGGCGCCCAGGGCCGGCGCGGGACGCGGCTCACCCGGGCCGACCAGCCAGCCGCGGCCGTCCGAGGTGCGCAGGCCCCGGCACTGCGAGCGCGGGGTCAGGCAGCCCAGCGCCGTGACGGACAGCTCCGGGCCGGCGCCGGGAGGACGCCAGCGGGTGCCCACCGCGCCGGTCGTCGCGTCGCGGAACTCCACTGTCGCCGGGCCGGCACAGGCGTCCACCGTCAGAACCTGGCCGGCGGCCGTGGTCCCGACATCGGTCCGGCAGTCGGCGTCACCGGCGGCCCGCCACAGCTCCCGGCCGTCGGTCAGCGCGTACCCGCGCAGGTCACCCACGCCGGACGCCACCAGCGTCGTCCGGCCGCCCGGACCCGACGCGAGGAAGATCCCCCGCGGGTCCCAGACGATGGCCGCACCGGTGCGCCGGGACGGGAAGCCCTTCCCCGGCGCCGGGCCGTCGGCCCGCCAGGCCACCTTTCCGGTACGGCCGTCCAGCGCGACGATCTTCCCGTCGGACCAGCGGCTCACCACCGTGGTACCCGCCACCAGCACCCCGTTGAGCTGGGCCGGCCACCGCCGGTACGACCAGAACGGGGTGACCCGGTGCTTGCTGTCGGCCGGCCGGTCGGCGTAGACCTGGCGCTGCGCCGCGTACACCCGGAGCCGACCGTCGAGGATCAGCGGTGCGGCGGGCAGTCGACCCACCACCCCGGTCGCCGGGGTGTCCAGGGGTGGCAGGTCGTCCTGGGCGGGCGTGACGACCTCGGCGGGGGCCAGCACCCGGTAGCCGACGGCGCCGACGACCCCGAGGGCGAGCAGCGCCGCGACCGCGACGGTGATCCGTCGCCGGCCCTTCGGGACACCCATGCACACCTCCGCCCGGCACCCTACCGAGGCAGTCCGCCGCCGCCCCGCGCAGGTCGCGGCGGCGGGGTGCGGCGGTTCAGGCGGCCTCGGCGCCGCTGGCGCGCCGGGCGGCGGCGGCGAGGTCGGCGAGATCGCGCCGGATGGCACCCTCCACCGCCCGCGCGGCCAGCCCGCCGAAGAGCAGCGCGACCACCCGCCCGTACGGGGCGATCGGCACCGCCTGGTGCTCCACGGTCACCGCGGTGCAGCCGCGGCCCCGACGTCGCACGGTGCGCAGGGTCCAGGTGATCCGGTAGTCCACCCCGATGCCGGGGGAGCTGAGCACGAGTCGGTGCGGCGGCCGGGCCTCCAGCACCACGAACTCCTCCGCCTGGTCACCGCCGTCCGGCCTGGTGCGGATCTCCCGCCAGGCGGTGCCCGGCCCCAGCCGGCCCTGGGTCAGCAGTTCCACGCCGCCGACGGTGCAGAGCCAGTCGGCCCGGACCGGCAGGTCGACCAGGAGCGCCCACACGTCGTCAGCCCGCGCCTCGATGAACTCGGTGACCGTGACCGTCGACATGACACCTCCCGTGGCGTCCACGGTACGGCGGGTGAGCGCGCCACGGGGGGTCCTGCGGTGGAATTTCCGTCACCGGTGCCCCGGATCGGGGCACCGGTGCGGTCCCGCGGCGCGGATCAGGCGGGTCAGGGGCGGAAGCCACCCTGGCGGATCGCCCCGACGAACGCCGTCCAGCCCGGCGGGCCGACGACGAGCACCGGCCCGTCCGGGTCCTTGGAATCACGTATCCCGACCACACCCCGGTCGCGTGCGAGGTTGTCCGCCACCTCCACGCAGAGCCCTTGATCATTTGATCGACTACTGGTGCGCCAGACCGCGCCCACGAGATCGTCCATGCTCGTACCTCCTGTCCGCTGGGATGTGCCATGCCGGTCACGACCCACGCCGCCCCGGGACGGGACGGCGTGGAGTGGTGACCGAATCCGGTCGATCAAACGCGGCAGGAGGGCCGGCCGATCGCACAGCGGGTGCGACCGGCGGATACCCGACGTCAGCGGGCCGGCAGGATCCGCCCGGTGACCTCGCCCAGGGCGACGGTGGTGCCGTCCGGGCCGGGGGCGGTGGCCCGGATGGTGACGGTGTCGCCGTCCTCCAGGAAGGTGCGGGTCTCGCCGCCGCCGACCTTGACCGGCTCGGCGCCGCCCCAGGTCAGCTCCAGGAACGAGCCGACCTGGCCGCGGTCCGGACCGGACACGGTGCCGGAGGCGTAGAGGTCGCCGGTGCGCAGCGAGGCCCCGTTGACGGTGAGGTGGGCGAGCTGCTGGGCGGGCGTCCAGTACATGGTCGCGAACGGCGGTTCGGCCACCCGCTCGCCGTTCCACTCCACCGCGAGGCGCAGGTCCAGCCCCAGGTGCGGGGTGTCGCGCAGGTAGTCCTGCACCGGCGGGTCCTGCTCCGGCGCCGGCACGAACGCGTCGGCGAGCGCGTCCAGCGGGGTCACCCAGGCCGAGATCGAGGTGGCGAAGGACTTGCCCAGGAACGGGCCGAGGGGCTGGTACTCCCAGGCCTGGATGTCCCGGGCGGACCAGTCGTTGACCAGCACCACACCGAAGACGTGGTCGGTGAAGTCCGCGGCGGCGACCCGGTCGCCGAGGGCGCTCGGCACGCCGACCACGAAGCCCACCTCGGCCTCGATGTCGAGGCGTACGGAGGGGCCGGCGGTCGGGCCCTGCGCGGTGGCGCGCTGCCCGGTGGGGCGGACCACCGGGGTACCGGAGACGACCACCGTGCCGGCCCGGCCGTGGTAGCCGATCGGCAGGTGCTTCCAGTTGGGCAGCAGCGGCGGCTGGCCGGGACGGAAGATCTGGCCGACGTTCGAGGCGTGGTGCTCGGAGGAGTAGAAGTCGACGTAGTCCGCCACCTCGAACGGCAGCAGCAGCTCCGCCTCGTCGAGCGGAACCAGCAGCGGCTCCACCGCCGCCCGGTGGGCGGTGTCGGTGAGCAGTTCGACGATCCGCTGCCGCACCGCCGTCCACTGCGGACGGCCGAGCGCCATGAAGTCGTTGAGGGTGGAGCGGCCCAGCGCCCCGGCGGCGAGCACCAGGCCGGCCGCCTCGGCGCCGGCCAGGTCGAGCACGAAATCGGCGACCCGTACGCCGATCCGCGGCCCGCGCCCGCCGGCCCGGAACACCCCGTACGGCAGGTTGGTCACCCCGTACGGCGAACCGTCCGCGCCCGTCACCCAGCTCATGCCGCCACTCCGCTCCGCTCCGTGCCGCCATGAGGCACCATCGCACTGCGCCTGCTGATTCGCTCGCTGCGCTCGCTCATCGGTCTACTCCCCCGTTCACCAGCCCCAGCCGGATCAGATCGGTCAGTGGTTCCAGGATGCTGCACGAGCCGAAGCCGACCCAGAGCGGGCGCTCCTCGTCGCGCCGCGCCCGGGCCTGCTCGACCAGGGGCAGCGGGTCGGTCGCGGCGAGCAGGGCGGCGACGGCGTCCACCTCGGCGCCTTCGCCAGCGGCGAGCGTCGCGGCCAGCACGTTGCTGAAGCCGTGGTGGGTGAAGCCGGTCTCCGGGTCGAGGTGGCGCAGCGCGTGGTGCAGCCCGGCGGTCAGCTTGAACGGCAGGCCCCGGTCGCGGCAGGCGCAGATCACCGCGGCCAGCTCGACCGGGGTGGGGAAGAGTTCGGCGGCCAGTCCGCCGGTACGGAACTTCGCCGCGACCGGCAGCCCGTCGGCCCGCGCCGCGGCCAGGGTGTCCAATGCGCCGGTGAGCCCGAAGGTCAGCGGGACCTCGGCGTAGACGTCGACGCGGGTCTGCCGCTCGGCGAGCTTCAGCAGCTCGGCCAGGCCGGGCTGCGGGTCCTCGCCGCGCTTGGCGACCGCCGCCTCGACCTGGCGGACGGTGATCCGGGGATCGGTCCCGGCCAGCGCCGCGTCGAGCTGGCCGATCGGCAGGTCACCGATGACGCCGACGGCGATCCGCTCGCCGGGGCCGAGCAGGTCGGCCAGGGCCGGCAGCGTCGAGGCGGGCAGCAGCAGCGGGCCGACCAGATCGGCGTACCAGCCATCGCGGTGCTCGCGGTGCGCGGCGACGGCGTCCGGCAGGGACGCGCTGCCGGGCGGGAAGACGGCGGCGTCGTCGACGAGGCCGGCGAAGAGGCGGGGCACCTGCGTTGACACGAGACAAGAATCTACGGGACGCTACAAGGAACGGACAACAGCGTCCGATTATCGGACGTCACCGGCCGGAGAACGGGACATAACGGGAGGCGACATGCCGTACTACCGCAGCGTCGGCGAGGTACCCCGCAAGCGGCACACCCAGTTCCGCCAGCCCGACGGCAGCCTCTACGCCGAGGAGCTGATGGGCCAGGAGGGCTTCTCCTCCGACTCGTCCCTGCTCTACCACCGGTACGCGCCCACCGCGATCGTCGCCGCCGAGGAGTTCACCCCGCCGGCGTACACCCGGGTGCCGAACCTCCCGCTCAAGCCGCGCCACCTGCGTACCCACAAGCTCGACGGCACCGGTGCCGACCCGGTCCTCGGCCGGCGCTACCTGCTGGCCAACGACGACGTGCGGATCGCGTACGTGCTGGCCGACCGGCCCTCCCCGCTCTACCGCAACGCCACCGGCGACGAGTGCCTCTACGTGGAGGCCGGCACGCTGCGGGTGGAGTCGACCTTCGGCGTGCTCGACGCGGTCGCCGGCGACTACGTGATCGTCCCGACCTCCACCGTGCACCGGCTGGTGCCGACCGGGGACGCCCCCACCCGGCTGCTCGCCGTCGAGGCCAACGGCCACATCGGCCCGCCCAAGCGCTACCTGTCGGTGCGCGGGCAGTTCCTGGAGCACTCGCCGTACTGCGAGCGGGACGTCCGGGGACCGGACGCGCCGCTGCTGGTCGACGGCACCGACGTCGAGGTGCTGGTCCGCCACCGCCGCGGGTGGACGAAGCACGTCTACGCGAACCACCCGTTCGACGTGGTCGGCTGGGACGGGCACACGTACCCGTGGGCCTTCTCCATCCACGACTTCGAGCCGATCACCGGCCGGATCCACCAGCCGCCGCCGGTGCACCAGACCTTCCAGGGCCCGAACTTCGTGATCTGCTCGTTCGTCCCGCGCAAGGTGGACTACCACCCGGACGCCATCCCGGTGCCGTACAACCACCACAACGTCGACTCCGACGAGATGCTCTTCTACACCGGCGGCAACTACGAGGCCCGGCGCGGTTCCGGCATCGAGCAGGGCTCCATCTCACTGCACCCGTCGGGCTTCACCCACGGGCCGCAGCCGGGTGCGGCGGAGCGCTCCATCGGCGTCGACTTCTTCGACGAGCTGGCCGTCATGGTGGACACCTTCCGCCCGCTAGACCTCTGCGACGCGGCCGGCGAGTGCGAGGACGAGGGGTACGCCTGGACCTGGGCGCGCCGGGGCTGACGCACGGAGGGGCCGGGTCCCGCCCGGGACCCGGCCCCCTTTGCCGACGGCTCAGAACGTCGAGGCGTCGATGACGAAGCGGTAGCGCACGTCGGAGGCGAGCACCCGCTCGTACGCGTCGTTGATCTTCTCGGCCGGGATGACCTCGATCTCGGCGCCGATGCCGCGCTCGGCGCAGAAGTCGAGCATCTCCTGCGTCTCGGCGATGCCGCCGATCATCGAACCGGCGAACGACCGCCGGGCCGGGATCAGCGAGAACGCGTGCACCGACAGCGGATCCTCCGGCGCGCCGACGTTGACCAGGGTGCCGTCGACGGCGAGCAGCCGCAGGTACGCGTCCAGGTCGATCTTCGCGCTGACCGTGTTGACGATCAGGTCGAACGAGCCGGCCAGCTTCGTGAACGTCTCCTCGTCACTGGTGGCGTGGTAGTGGTCGGCGCCGAGCCGCAGCCCGTCCTCCCGCTTCTTGAGCGACTGCGACAGCACGGTCACCTCCGCCCCCATGGCGTGGGCCAGCTTGACCGCCATGTGGCCGAGGCCGCCCAGCCCGATCACCGCCACCCGGCTGCCGGGCCCGGCGTTCCAGTGCCGCAGCGGCGAGTACGTGGTGATGCCGGCGCAGAGCAGCGGCGCCGCCGCGTCCAGCTCGATGCCGTCGGGGATGCGCAGCACGAAGTCCTCGGTGACCACGATGGCCTGCGCGTACCCGCCCTGGGTGGGTCGGCCGTCCCGGTCGACCGCGCCGTACGTGCCGATGTTGCCGTTGAGGCAGTACTGCTCCAGGCCCTTGCGGCAGTTGTCGCACTCCCGGCAGGAGTCGACCATGCAGCCGACGCCGACCCGGTCGCCGGCGGCGAACTTCGTGACCTCGGGGCCGACCTCCCGAACGACGCCGGCGATCTCGTGGCCGACCACGATCGGGTAGGTCGTGGGGCCCCACTCGCTGCGCGCGGTGTGGATGTCGGAGTGGCAGATGCCGGAGTACCTGATGTCGATGAGCACGTCGTGCGGGCCGAGGTCGCGCCGCTCGATGGTGGTCGGGGCGAGGGGTTCGGTCGCGGACGTCGCCGCGTAGGCCTTGACGGTGAGCACGATTCTCCGCTTCCTGGAGACGGGGTTCCGGGTCGCCGGGGCCGCCGGAGGCGGCCGCACCGGCCGGGGCACAGCTTTCGCCCCTCGTACTCCTACCCTCCCCGCGCCCCCACCCACACGTATCGAACCTCACCGCGGCGAACGGGAATACCGGTCAGCCGGCCGGCGCCTCGTACACCAGGGCCACCGCAATCCCGGCCAACCCCTCGCCGCGTCCGGTGAAGCCGAGCCCGTCGCTGGTCGCGGCGGAGACGGTGACCGGCGCGCCGACCGCCGCGGAGAGCACCCGCTGCGCCTCCTCGCGGCGCGGCCCGATCTTCGGGCGGTTGCCGACCACCTGGACCGAGACGTTGCCGATCCCGAAGCCGGCCGCGCGGACCCGCCGGGCCGACTCGGTCAGCAGCGCCACCCCGGAGGCGCCCGCCCACTCGGGCTGGTCGACGCCGAAGTTCGCGCCGAGATCACCGAGGCCGGCGGCGGAGAGCAGCGCGTTGCAGGCGGCGTGCGCGACCACGTCGGCGTCGGAGTGACCGGCCAGGCCGTCCTGGTCCGGCCAGTGCAGTCCGGCCAGCCAGCAGGGCCGGCCGGGCGCGAAGGCGTGGATGTCGGTGCCGACGGCCACCCGAGGAACGATCATGAGCCGAGGGTACGCGTCAGTGGCCGGTGGCCAGCAGGTGCTCGGCGAGCGCGAGGTCGAACGGGCGGGTGACCTTCAGCGCGTACTCCGAGCCGGGCACACAGAACACCGGTACGCCCTGCTTCTCGACCAGCCCGGCGTCGTCGGTGAGCGGATCGCGCGCCGCGGCGTGCGCGGCGGTCAGCACGCTCCGGCGGAAGCCCTGCGGGGTCTGCACCGCGCGCAGCGCGGAACGGTCGACGGTGCCGAGGACCACCTCGCCCGCGCCGACCTCCTTGATCGTGTCGACCACCGGGAGCACCGGGATCACTGCGTGATGCCCGGCGCGGACCGCCCCGGCCACCGACTCGACCAGCTCCGGTGGGGTGAGCGCGCGGGCGGCGTCGTGCACGAGCACGATGTCGGGCCCCGGTGGCACGGCGGCCAGGGCGGCCGCCACGGACGCCTGCCGCTCCGCGCCGCCGGATACGACCAGAACCGGCGCCACGGGTGCCAGCAACCGCCGGACCGCATCCACCTCGGCCGCCGGGGCGGCCACCACGATGGTGTGCACCGACGGCGCGGCCGCGATCCGGCGTACCGCGTGCACCAGCAGCGGCTCGCCGCCGAGCAGGCGCAGTGCCTTCGGCGCGCCCGGGCCGAGGCGTACCCCGGCACCGGCCGCAGGCACGAGGACCGCGACGTCACCGCGCGGATTCAGCTGCGCGGTCACGTCGCGGTCCTGGTGGTTTCTTTGCTGCGGGACGGGTACGACGATCCGGTGGGATCAGGCCTCGGTCAGGACCTTGTCGAGCAGCGTCTCCGCCTCGTCCTTGGTGCTCTTCTCGGCCAGCGCGACCTCGCCGACGAGAATGTCGCGGGCCTTGGCGAGCATGCGCTTCTCGCCCGCGGACAGGCCCCGCTCCCGCTCCCGGCGCCACAGGTCGCGGACGACCTCGGCGACCTTCAGCGGGTTGCCGGAGGCCAGCTTCTCCAGATTCGCCTTGTAACGCCGCGACCAGTTGGTCGGCTCCTCGGTGTGCGGTGCACGGAGCACGTCGAAGACCTTGCCGAGGCCCTCTTCGCCGACCACCTCGCGCACGCCCACGATCTCGGCGTTCTCAGCGGGCACCCGGACCGTCAGGTCACCCTGCGCGACCCTCAGGACGAGGTATTCCCTGGGCTCGCCCTTGATGACCCGAGTCTCGATTGCCTCGATGAGTGCGGCCCCGTGGTGGGGGTAAACAACGGTCTCGCCGACACTGAAAACCATAGGTTCGAAACCCCTTTCGCTGTGTCTAGGGTAACACGCTCAGGCACCGATGTCTCACCGCTGTCCTGACCGTTGGCGCAGCTCAGGGGCCCTGTGAGAGGTATTTCTTCAGCTTGACAGGCAGTCAAACCGATGGTTCGAGCACGCTCCGTGACGAACGGATGACAACCCGGTACGGGTGATCGGAGCGTGGATTTCTCGGGCTACGCGCTTTTCCCATGGTAGCCCGGCAGCGCCCGGCCCGCCCAGGTCTGGCGGCAGGAGGGGCGGTGCGGGACGCTGGAGGGGTACCGCTGTCCGCTCACGAGCCACTTTCCCGGGGGTCCGATGGGCATGCCTGACGCAGAGGGCCACGGCCCGTCCGACGGGCTGCCCGACCTGCCACCGGAGTGGGGTCGGGTGGTCGTACCGGACGACGCGTCGGCGCTGGCCGAGGAGGCCGAGCAGCTCCGTCGCGAGCTGCGGCGCCAGGCCGCCGGCGCGCGCCGGCGGGGGCGGTTTGGCCTGACCCCGCGCGCTGACGGTCGGCCACCCCTCGCCCTGCCCGCGCTGATCCTGGTGGTGGCCCTGCTCACCACCATCGGCGGCCTGCTCGCCGTCACCTGGCCCCGCTCGCCCCGAGGCACCGAGCGGCCGACCGTCCTGCCGTACCCGTCGGCCGCCTCGACCGGCACGCTGACCGGCCGGCCGCTGCCGGCGCTGGACCTGGTCGACGCCGGCCAGTCACCGGTGCCGCTGCGGCGGCTGCTGCCCGCGATGATCATCCTGGTGGACGCCTGCGCCTGCGCCGAACAGGTCGCCGCCGCGGCGGCCGCCGCACCCGCCGGCGTCTCGGTGGTCACCGTCACCGGCGACCGTACGGTCGGCCCCGACCCCGTTCCCGGCGGCCCGGTACGCGCCCTCGCCGACCCGGCCGGCGGAGTACGGGCGGCGCTGCACCTCGACCCCCGCCCCGGCATCGCCACCGCGCTGCTGGTCGACCGCTCCGGCACGGTACAGCGGGTGATCCCCGACCTGGCCATCGCCGGCGACTACCGGGCCGACCTGAGCAGTCTGGTCCGCTGACCCCGACCCGGCGGTCGGCCACCCGGGGCGGCAGGTCGTGCGGCAGCGCCGAGCGGCCCGGCTCAGGGCAGGGCGACCAGTTGCGCGGCCACCTCGACCGGCCTGGGACCGACGGCGGACAGTTCGATCCGGGTCGGCGCCAACTGCTCGGGCATGAGGAACTCCGGCTCCATCGGGTGGGGCAGGTCGAGCTCACCCAGCACACCGTCGCAGGTCGACTGGGCGGTGTTCATGGTCGGACCCTGGATGATCGAGACCAGCAGCTCACCCGGGCCGGTGCAGCGGTACTGCAGCAGGTGCCGCGCCCCGTCGGCCAACGACTCCCGGCGTACCGGTTCCTGACCCGGGATCAACGTCAGGTGCTCCCGCCACAGGGTGTCGGTGAACCGGGGCAGCGCCAGGTCGCTCCCCTCGCCCGGCAGCTCGGTCGCCTCGATGACGCGGCCGCTCCTGTCGAGCCGGACCCGGACCGCCGCGTCGGGGTGCGCGGCCAGCGCCTCGTTGAGGGTCTGCGGCGAACGGGACGGAACGACACCGCGCGGTGGCGCGCTCGCGCTGACCGCCACCGTGCGCGGGCCGATGGCCGGAGCCTCGGCCCACCACCACCAGCCGCCCGCCGTCACGGCGAGCAGGGCCGCCGCCGCCAGCAGGCCGCCGCGCAGCCGGTCGTCCAGCCGGTCATCCATCCGGCGAGCGTAACGAGCCGCCGCTGAACCCGCCGGCCGCCGGGGCTTCGGGAAGTCGGGGCGCGCGGCGCGCCGGAAGGACCGGCGGCGGGGCGGTTCAGGAACGCCGTTCCAACAGGGCGGCGTAGAGGGTGAGCCCGGGCCCGAAGGCCAGCATCACGATCCGCCGGGGCGACACGGGCGCCCGCACCAACCGGTCCAGGATCAGCAGCACCGTCGGGGACGAACAGTTGCCGTGCTCGTCCAGCGTCGCCCGGGAGGCGGCGAGGGCCTCCGGCGGCAGGGCCAGCTCGCGTTCCACCACGTTCAGGATGCGCGGGCCGCCCGGGTGCACCGCCCAGCCGTCCACCTCGGCGAGGCCCGTGCCGTGCCGGGCCAGCAGGTCGTCCACCAGCCCACGAACGTGCGTGGAGAGCACCTGCGGGACCTTCGGCGACAGGCCCATCCGGAAACCGGTGTCGGTGACGTCCCAGGTCATGTGGTCGGCGGTCGAGGTGTCGGTCACCGAGGTGACCTCGCGCACCGCGTATCCGGCGGGCGATCCGGGGCCGACCGCGCCGGGGACGACCACCGCGGCGACCGCGGCGTCGGAGAAGAGCGCGTGCGAGACGATCTGCTGGGTGTCCATCCGCGCGCTGGCCGGCTGGATGTGCAGGCTGGTCAGCTCGGCGCAGAGCAGCAGCGCCGGACGCCCCCGCGCGGTGACGAAGTCGGCCGCCGCGCCGAGCCCGGGCAGCGCGGCGTAGCAGCCCATGTGCCCGACGAACATCCGCTGCGTGTCAGGGGCCATGCCCAGGTCCCGGGCGAGCAGGATGTCCAGCCCCGGCGTGGCGTACCCGGTGCAGGAGCAGACCACGAAGAGCCCGACGTCGCCGGCCGCGAGACCGGCCGACGTCAACGCCCGGCCCACCGCCTCCTTGCCCAGCGGCAGCGCCTCGACCTGGTAGCGACGCATCCGGCGCTCGGTCGGCCACTCGGAGACGTCCTCCAGCAGCGGGTTGACCGCCGCCTGCCGGCGGGTCACGCCGGAGTTGGCGAAGATCCGCTGCGCCAGCGCCCGGGTGGTGCCGGAGAAGTGCCGGGAGAAGAAGCCCTCCCAGAGTTCGTCCTGCGTGGCGCCCGGCGGCTGCGCCGTACCGAGTCCCGCGATCACGGGTACGGCCATGTCCCCCACCTCTCGTCCACGACTGCACGCCCGGCGACCGCCCCCGCCCCAGGAACGACCACCCCCACCGAACTCCGCACCCTCACCAACGAGGGGTCGATCCGTCGCGATCCGGGTCCCCGCCCAACACCGCGATGCCGAGCCAGTCCGCGCAGACGTCCGAGGTCGCGGGGTGCAGCGACCCGCAGCGGGCGTCCCGGTAGAGCCGCTCCAGCGGGTGGCCCCGTCGGGTCGCCGACGTGCCGGCCGCCTCCAGCACGGACGCCGCCACGTCGGCCGCGGTCGTGCCGGCGAGCAGCTTGGCCCGCCAGACCCAACGGTTGGTCTCGGCGTCACCGGGGGCCTCGTCGACCCGGCGGGCCGCCTCTCCCACCACCTGCTGCGCCGCCGCCACCGCCGCGTCGGCCCGACCCAACCTGGCCCGTACCGCCGGCAGGCCGGCCAGGTCGCGGGCGTTCAGGTGCTCGACCGCCGCGTCCACCGCCGCCCGGGCGACCCCGACGTAGACGGCGGCGTAGCTGGCCACCAGCCAGTGCGGCATCAGCTGGGCCACCACCAGCGCCAACCCCTCCACCCCGCCGAGCAGCCGGTCCGCCGGAACGGTGACGTCCAGGTGCAGGTCGTGCGAGGAAGTGGCCCGCATGCCGAGCGAGTCCCAGGTCGGCTCCACGGTCAGCCCCGCGCCGGCCGGCACCAGGAACTGGGAGACCACCGACTGGTCGGCGGCGCTGCGCGCGGCCACCAGATAGCCGTCCGGGTGCCCGGCGCCGGAGCAGAAGGTCTTGCTGCCCTTGAGGTGCCAGCCGCCGTCGACCGGCTCGTAGACCGTGCTGAGCTGGGACAGCCGCGCGCCCGCGCCGCGTTCGCTCATCGCGACCGCGTACCAGGCGCCCTCGGCCGCCGCGCGGAGCAGCCGGTCCCGGGCGGCCAGCGCCTCGTCGGGTACGCCCAGCGCCTCGGCCAGTTCCTCGGTGACCGCGCCCAGCGCGCCGGTGACCGAGGCGTGCATGTTGAACACCAGCGCCGTCGCGCCGTTGCCCCGGGCCAGCTCGGTGGCGACGGCCGCGTACTCGGCGAAGGTGGCGCCCGCGCCCCCCAGCTCGCGGGGCACCATCAGCCCGAAGAGCCCGGCCTCGCGCAGGTCGGCGAAGTCGTCCACGGGGAACGAGCCGTCCCGGTCGTGCCGTGCCGCCCGCGCGGCGAACCGCGGCGCCAACCGGCGGGCCGCCTCCCGCGCGTTCACCGTCATGTCGCCCCCTCCTGCGTCCCTGTACCCCCCGGGTGGTCCGGTTACCCGTGCCGCACCCCGTGTCCCTGGTAGAGCACGGCCACCGACCGGGTCGGCTTGATCCGGGGCTGCCGTCCGTCGACCGTCCGGGAAGGACGGCCGCGGGCGCGGCGGACGAGCCAGGACAGCGTGTCGCGCAGGCTCGGCCGGATGCCCCGGATCCGCAGGTGGACGCCGTGCCGCGCGCACTCGGCCACCAGCTCCCGGGCGTCCACGAACAACCGTGGATCGTGGATGCCCCGGGGCACCGTCGGCAGCCGCTCCCCGATGCGTACCGCCACCAGCCGGGCCAGCGCGGTGTCGTTGAGGGTGTCCAGCACCAGCAGGCCGCCGGGGCGCAGCAGGCGGCACGCCTCGGCCACCACGCGCCGCCAGTCCGGTACGTGTTCCAGCAGCTCGCCGGCGGCCACCACGTCGGCACAGCCGTCGACCAGCGGCACCGCCGTGGCGTCGCCGTTGACCACCGTCACCCCGTGCGCGGCGGCCTGCGCCAGCGCCGACCGGGTCAGGTCGACCCCGACGTGCCGGTAGCCCTTGCCGGCCAGGTGCGGGGCGAGCAGCCCGGCGCCGCAGCCCAGGTCGACCAGCAGGGCGTCGGGCCGGGTGGCGGGCGGCACCAGGGCGGCCCGGGACCGGGCCAGCCAGTGCAGCATGGCGAACGCGCCGTCCGGTCGCCACCACTCGCCGGCCAGGTCGTCGTACTGGCGGGGGTCGTTGGGAGGCAGGACGCGGGGCGGAGTGGACCCGGGACCGTTCCGCATGGACCGAGCGTGGCACGACTCCCCGGTAACGACCAGACTTCTCTTATGTCGTCGACGGTGTTAGGGCTGGTCAGGGCGAGCCATCCGGAGCCGTCCGCGGCGGTCACCGCGGTCTCCGGTCTGCTCGCGTGGGGGGCCGGGCACCCCCCGACCGGCGTCGCCGCGGTCACCGCGACGGTGCTGGCCAGCCAACTCGCCGTCGGCTGGACCAACGACGCGCTGGACGCCGGGCGGGACGCCGCGGTGGGGCGTACCGACAAGCCGGTCGCCGCGGGCGCGGTGAGCCGGCGCACGGTGGCGGTGGGCGCGGTGCTCGCGGCCCTGGCGACCCCGCTGCTGGCGCTGACCACCAACCCGACCGCCGCGCTCTGGGTCACGATCGCCCTGGTCTCGGCGCTGCTCTACGACTGGCCGCTGAAGTCCAGCCCGGTCTCGGTGCTGCCGTACGCGGTCGCCTTCGGGGCGCTGCCCGCCTTCGTGGTGCTGGCCCTGCCCGGCGCGCCCGCGCCACCGGCGTGGCTGGTCGCCGCCGGGGCCTGCCTCGGCGCGGGGGCCCACTTCGCCAACGTCCTGCCGGACCTCGCCGACGACGCGCGCACCGGGGTGCGCGGGCTGCCGCACCGGTTCGGGCCGGCGGGCAGCCGGGTCGCCGCCGCCGCGCTGCTGCTGGCCGCGACGGTCGTCCTGGTCGTCGGACCGCCCGGGCCGCCGTCGTGGCTGGGCCTGTCGGCCGTGGCGGCCGCCGCCGTGGTGCCGCCGCTCGGCTGGTACGGCGGGCGCGCCGCGGGCGGGGCCGGCGGACGGCCGGTGACGGCCTTCCGGGCGGTGATGGTGGTGGCCCTGATCGATGTGGTGCTGCTGGTCGCGAGCGGTCGGGTGATCTGACCGGCACCCGGCCAGGTGGCAATACCGGGTCGCCGTGCGACCGTCGATCAGCCCCAACTACCCTGGAGCGCGGTCTGCGCGGGTATGACCACCCCGCGCCCGGGGTACGGCCGGGTGGGGATCGTGACGAGGAGGACCGACGTGACGCGCTCGATCAGGGGTTCCCGGCGGGCGGCCCTGCTGCTGTCCGGCATGGCGGCGGCGACCGCCCTGCTGGCGACGGGATGCGGGGCCGGTCAGGTGTCTGAGACCGCCAACAAGGAGCCGTCGATCCAGGGCATCAACGTCCAGACTCCGGACAACGCCTACAAGGTGCGCGGCCTCTACGTGGAGTACCCCGGCACCGAAGGCCTGCGCACCGGCGCGAACGCCGCGCTCAACACCGTGATCTACAACGACACGCGGGACCCGGTGACCGTGACCGTCACCACGGACAGCGCGCGCGAGGTCGTGGTCACCGGCAAGCCGGGCGCGACGCCCCTGCCGGAGGGTGTCGAGCCGTCGGTAAGCGCCGCGCCGTCCGAGAGCGCGTCGCACTCGGAGAGCCCGTCGCCCTCCGGGAGCGCGTCGCCGTCCGGCTCGGCCTCGGCCAGCCCGTCGGAGAGCGCGGCGGCCAGCCCCTCGGCCCCGGCCGGCCAGCCGGCCCGCTTCGAGATCCCGGCGCTGAGCTACGTGCAGCTCAACGTGCAGGGTGGCCGTTACCTCCAGCTCGTCGGGCTGACCGAGGCGCTGCGCGTCGGCCAGCAGGTCGAGCTGACCTTCGACTTCGGCAACGGCAGGACGATCCAGACCGGCGCTCCGATCGGCGTGCCGCTGACCCCGGCCGCCCCGCCCTCCCCGATCATCGAGCGGGAGGGCGGCCACGAGGGCGGTGGCGAGGAGGGCGGCTCCGGCCACGGCGGCTGATCCCCGCACGCAACTGTCGACACCGTCGGCGTGGTGACCACCACGCCGGCGGTGTTTTCGTCGTACCAGGGGGTTAGCGTCCTGTGGTGACCACCTCCCGATCGACCCCGGCACGGGGTGGCGCGGCCTCCGGCGCCTCCCGCGGCCGGGCCGCCCGCGAGCCCCGCCCGGCCTACGAGTGCGACGCCTGCGGGCACCAGCCGCCCAAGTGGGTGGGGCGCTGCCCCGAGTGCGGCGAGTGGGGCTCGGTGGTCGAGTGCACGGTGACCGGGCCGATGGTCTCCGGCCGGGTGGTCAGTTCCCGGCTGCCGGCCGAGCCGGCCCGGCCGATCGCCACGATCAGCGCCGCTCCCGCCCGGGCCCGGCCCACCGGGGTCAGCGAGCTCGACCGCGTCCTCGGCGGCGGCCTCGTGCCCGGCGCGGTGGTGCTGCTCGCCGGCGAGCCCGGGGTCGGCAAGTCGACCCTGCTGCTCGACGTGGCCCAGCAGTGGGCCACCGGCGCGGGCAGCCCCTCCCTGGTGGTCAGCGGCGAGGAGTCGGTCAGCCAGGTCCGGCTGCGCGCCGAGCGGATGGGCACCCTGCACGACCAGCTCTACCTGGCCGCCGAGAGCGACCTGAGCGCGGTGCTCGGCCACCTCGACGCGGTGAAGCCGGGGCTGCTGGTGCTCGACTCGGTGCAGACCATCTCCACCACCGGCACCGAGGGGGTGCCGGGCGGGGTCACCCAGGTCCGGGCCGTCACCGCCGCCCTGGTCGCCGTCGCCAAGGAGCGCGGGATCGCCACCGTGCTGGTCGGCCACGTCACCAAGGACGGCCAGGTCGCCGGTCCCCGGGTGCTGGAGCACCTGGTCGACGTGGTGCTGCACTTCGAGGGCGACAAGCACTCGTCGCTGCGGATGGTCCGGGGCGTCAAGAACCGGTTCGGCGCCGCCGACGAGGTCGGCTGCTTCGAGATGCACGAGGGGGGCATCAGCAGCCTCGCCGACCCGTCCGGGCTCTTCCTGACCCGCTACTCCGAGCCGGTGCCCGGCACCTGTGTGACGGTCGCGATGGAGGGGCGACGGGCCCTGGTCACCGAGGTGCAGGCGCTGATCGGCGCGACGGTGGCCGGCTCGCCGAGGCGGACGGTCTCCGGGCTGGACTCCGCCCGGCTGGCGATGGTGCTGGCCGTACTCCAGCGCCGCACCGAGCGGCTGACGCTGCACGACCGGGAGGTGTTCGCCGCCACCGTCGGCGGCATCCGGGTGGTGGAGCCGGCGGCCGATCTGGCCGTCGCCCTGGCCGTCGCGTCCGGCGGGCTGAACCTGGCCATCGCGCCCAACCTGGTGGCGATCGGCGAGGTCGGCCTGACCGGCGAGGTGCGCCGGGTGGGCGCGGTCCCCCGCCGGCTGGCTGAGGCGGCCCGGCTCGGCTTCCGGGTGGCGCTGGTGCCGCAGGGCTGCGGGCCCGGTAGCACCGGGGCTGGTCCGGAGAACATGCGCGTGATGGAGGTCACGGATGTGCGCTCGGCGCTACAGTGTGTCGCCCGCGCATCCGCCGAATGACCGACGGTGGCGGCCGGGCCGGACCGCGGGGGCCATACCGGACAGCCCCGGCACACCCGCCGGCACTCCAGGGATCTGACGCCGTGACACATCACAGTAACCACGACAGCACCCACCGCACGGCAGTCCGTAGACTGTGCGCGTGCCGATCGACCGCGATACCACCAAGCCTGCCGGCGCGACGCCCCACGCCCGCACCGGTGCCGTGGGCTCGCCCGCCCGCCCGATCAGCGTGAGCGTGACCGGGGGCGCCGGGAGCGCCGGCGATCCGCTGCGGGCCAACCTCGCCCTGATGGCGCCCGGCACCGCGCTGCGCGACGGCCTCGAGCGGATCCTGCGGGGCCGCACCGGCGCCCTGATCGTGCTCGGCTACGACAAGGTGGTCGACCAGATCTGCACCGGCGGATTCCCGATGGACGTCGAGTTCTCGGCCACCCGGGTCCGCGAGCTGTGCAAGATGGACGGCGCCGTGGTGCTCTCCAGCGACGGCACCCGGATCGTCCAGGCGGGCGTGCACCTGATGCCCGACCCGTCCATCCCGACCGAGGAGTCCGGCACCCGGCACCGCACCGCGGAGCGGGTCGCCCGACAGACCGGCTATCCGGTCATCTCGGTCAGCCAGTCCATGCGGATCATCAGCCTCTACGTCAGCGGCCAGCGGCACGTCCTGGACGACTCGGCGGCCATCCTGTCCCGGGCCAACCAGGCGCTGGCCACCCTGGAGCGCTACAAGCTCCGCCTGGACGAGGTCTCCGGCACCCTCTCCGCGCTGGAGATCGAGGACCTGGTCACCGTCCGCGACGCGGTCGCGGTGGTGCAGCGGCTGGAGATGGTCCGCCGGATCGCCGACGAGATCGCCGGGTACGTGGTGGAGCTGGGCACCGACGGCCGGCTGCTCGCCCTCCAGCTCGACGAGCTGATGGCCGGCGTGGACGCCGACCGCACCCTGGTCATCCGCGACTACCTGCCCACCGGCCGCAAGTCGCGCACCCTCGACGAGGCGCTGGTCGAGCTGGACCTGCTCGGTGCCACCGAGCTGATCGACCTGGTCTCGGTGGCCAAGGCGATCGGCTACCCGGCCGCCTCCGACGCCCTCGACGCGGCGGTCAGCCCGCGCGGGTTCCGGCTGCTGGCCAAGGTGCCCCGGCTGCCGGTGGCGATCGTCGACCGGCTGGTCGTGCACTTCGGCAGCCTCCAGCGGCTCCTCGGCGCCACCGTGGAGGACCTCCAGGCCGTCGACGGGGTCGGGGACGCCCGGGCCCGGGGCGTACGGGAGGGGCTGTCCCGGCTCGCCGAGGCGTCCATCCTGGAGCGGTACGTCTGACCGGTCCGGTCAGCCGGTGATGACCAGCTTCACGGGCTCGCTGAGCTTCGTGCCGACCCGGGCGAAGACCTGGTACGTCCCGGCGGGCGGGGTCGGCCCGGCGGCGACGCCGCCGGCGCACCGGCTGACGTCCTTGCCGTTCCAGGTCAGCTGGTAGGAGCGCTCGAAGCCCGGGGTGAACGACTGCACGTCCGAGCCCTTGCCGGTGCCGCAGGTGTCCGACGACCAGACCTTCTCCGCGCCCCGCTTGACGTAGAGCTCCTGGAGGTCGGCCCCGACGTCCCGGCTGCAGGTCCGCTCGGCGGTGTTCTTGACCCGCAGCGTCAGGTCGACCAGGGCGCCCCGGCGCACCTCGGACGGGAGCGCCTGCGACGTCACGCTGAGTTCGGCGTCCGTGCAGGTGCCGTCGTCGACCACGGCCGGACCGGCGGGCACGACGGGCGGCGCGGCCGCCGACGTGGTGGTCGTACCCGGATCGCCGGCCGGACCACCCCCGGAGTCCGGCGCGTCCGGCGTGCCCGTCGGTACGGCGGACCCGGACGCCGAACCGGTCGGTGCCGGATCGGCGGCCGGCGACGTCGGGGTCGACCTCGCCTGCGGTGTCGTGGCCGTGTCCCCCGACTGGTTGCAGGAATAGAGCAGGACAATCAGGAAGAGAAGCCCTGCTCCGAGCACGACGGCTCGACGCCGCCAGTACACGGCGGATGGCAAGGGACCGACCGTCAGACGCATGATGCCCCCACCGTAGCGGCGCACCGCGCTCCGACCCGTCGCGACGCGCCGGACACCGCCGCGATCACCGCCGCCACCCTCCACTCACGACAGCCGGCGGCGGCCGGTCACAGGTAGACCTTGCGCTGATAGACGGCGTGCGCGCCGGCGACCCGATCGAGGAAGAGCAGTCCCGAGCAGTGGTCGATCTCGTGTTGCAGCGCGCGCGCCTCGAAGCCGTCGGTGACCAGCCGCACCGGCTTGCCGGTGCCGGGCAGGTCGCCCTCCACCACCAGCCGGCTGGCCCGCTTCACGTCCCCGGTCAGGTCCGGCACCGACATGCAGCCCTCCCGCCCCGGCTTCCACCGGGTCGCCTCGACCACCCGCGCGTTGCAGAGCACGAAGGTGCCGTGCACGGTGACCGCCTTCGGGTGACCCGTGACGTCCACGGCGAACACCTGCGCGCCCACGCCGACCTGCGGGGCGGCCAGCCCCACGCAGCCCGGCGAGACCCGCATGGTGGCGATCAGGTCGGCGGCCAGCTGGACGGTCTCCACCGCGGTGGGGTCGACCGCGCCACCGGGCCGGCTCAGCACCGGGTGCGGGGCGGCGACCACCTGACGTACCTCGCCGGGCAGGGCCAGCGACTCCGGAGTCCAGTCGCCGAGGCCGGCGTACTCCTCCTCGCTCACAGCAGGTCCGGGTCGGCCGGCCGCAGGGACACCTCGACGCCCAGCTCGGCGGCGGTGGCCGCGAGGCGTCCGGCCAGCTCGTCCGCGCTGCCCGGCGGCAAGTCCACCTCGGCCACCACCACGTAGAGGGAACCGGCGAGCCGGGTGCTCAGGTCGGTCACGTTGCCGCCGGCGTCGGCGAGCACCCGGGTCATCGCCGCCACGATGCCCATCCGGTCCGCGCCGTGCACCGCCATCACGTACGGCTCGCCGGCCCGCGTCGCCACCCCGTCGGGCGTGACCGCGCGTACCGTGGCGAGCAGCTGGCCGTCGGCGGCGAGCGGGGCCAGGGCGGCCTCCACCTCGGCGGCGGCCGGGCCGACGCAGATCAGGGTCATCGCGAAGTGACCGCGCAGCCGGGTCATGGTGGAGTCGGTGAGGTTCGCGCCGAGCCGGGCGAGCACCTCGGCGACGTCGGCCACGATGCCCGGCCGGTCCCGGCCGATGACGGTGATCGCGAGCTCGTTCATCCGGGCATTCTGCACGATCCGCGCCGGCGGGCCGCGTCGCCCCGCCCGGGTCGCCCATCCAGCGGGACCGACCCGCGTGACATCATCGGCGACGCGATGACTGAACCGACTTTCGCCACCCTGGTCAGCCGGTGGTACGAGGAGAACGCCCGCGACCTGCCCTGGCGCGAGCCCGGGGTCGGGGCCTGGGCGATCCTGGTCAGCGAGGTGATGCTCCAGCAGACCCCGGTGGTCCGGGTGCTGCCCGCCTGGCGGGCCTGGCTGGACCGCTGGCCCGACCCGGCCGCGCTGGCCGCCGACACGCCGGCCGAGGCGATCCGGATGTGGGGCCGGCTCGGCTACCCCCGTCGGGCGGTACGGCTGCGCGACTGCGCGGTGGCGATCGTGGAACGGCACGGCGGCGCGGTGCCCGACAAGCTGGACCAGCTGCTGGCGCTGCCCGGCGTCGGCACGTACACGGCGCGGGCGGTGGCGGCCTTCGCGTACGGGCAGCGGCACCCGGTGGTGGACACCAACGTCCGGCGGGTGGTGTCCCGGGCGGTGGCCGGCGAGCCGGACGCCGGACCGGCCACCCGACCGGCCGACCTGGTCGCCTGCGAGGAGTTGCTGCCGCTCGAACCGGCCGCCGCCGCGCTGGCCAGTGCGGCGTTCATGGAACTCGGCGCGGTGGTGTGCACGGCCCGCTCGCCGCGCTGCCCAGCCTGCCCGGTCGAGTCGGTCTGCGCGTGGCGGGCCTCCGGCCAGGAGGCGCCCGCCGGCCCGACCCGACGCCCCCAGCGGTACGCCGGCACCGACCGGCAGGTGCGCGGACTGCTGCTCGGAGTGCTCCGGGAGGCCACCGGCCCGGTCCCGCACCGGCGCCTCGACCAGGTCTGGAGCGACGACGTGCAGCGGGCGCGGGCGCTGGCCGGGCTGGTCACCGACGGGCTGGTGGAACCGGTCGGCGAGGCCGCCTTCCGCCTGGTCGGCGACGGCCCCGCCACCCCCATCCCCCTCCCCTGAACCCGCCCGGACCTCAGACCCCTGCCCGGGCCTGGGCCGGGCCGGGTGACCGACTCCGGTAGCGGCGTGTCGCGGTGTCGACTGCCGACCAGGGGCCGGGGGCCGGAAGGCGGGGGCCGGGAGGTGGGGGCCGGGAGGTGGGGCAACGGAGAGTAGTGCAATCCCCCACTTGTCACAGCGAGCGATATACCTCTGAGGCATATTTATGCCTCAGAGGTATATCGCTCGATCGTCATATGCCATGGGCGGGGCGGACACACCCGAGCCGGCCAGCACTGACCAGCCGGAGTCACGGGTCGAGCATTGATGGTCCCGAACGAGTTCACGGGAGGCGACCGAGGCCACGCCCCGACACGCCGAGCGTGCGGGCATGCGGAAAGGCGGCGGCCCCGGATGGCTCTCGCCGTCCGGGGCCGCCGCCCTCGTGCTGTCGGTCCTTACTCGTCCGCCCCCGCGGTGGCCGCGCCACCGAGGTCGGCCGGAACGGCGTCCGGCACCTCGGCCGGCCGGTCCGAACCGCGGAAGACCAGCTTGGACTTGTCGATGTTGTCCGGGTCGCCCTCGCAGTCCACCACCACGATCTGACCCGGGGTCAGCTCGTTGAAGAGGATCCGCTCCGAGAGGTTGTCCTCGATGTCGCGCTGGATCGTGCGACGCAGCGGACGGGCGCCCAGCACCGGGTCGAAGCCCTTCTTCGCCAGGTACTTCTTGGCGTTGTCGGTCAGCTCCAGGCCCATGTCCTTGTTGCGCAGCTGCGTCTCGATCCGGGCGATCATGATGTCCACGATCGAGAGGATCTCGCTCTGCCGCAGCTGGTGGAAGACGATGGTGTCGTCGATCCGGTTCAGGAACTCAGGCCGGAAGTGCTGCTTGAGCTCGTCGTTGACCTTCTGCTTCATCCGGTCGTAGTTCGACTCGGCATCCTCAGAGGCCTGGAAGCCCAGCGACACCGCCTTGGCAACGTCACGGGTACCGAGGTTGGTGGTCAGGATGATGACCGTGTTCTTGAAGTCCACGATCCGACCCTGACCGTCGGTGAGCCGACCGTCCTCCAGGATCTGGAGCAGCGTGTTGAACACGTCCGGGTGGGCCTTCTCGATCTCGTCGAAGAGGACCACCGAGAACGGCCGACGCCGCACCTTCTCGGTCAGCTGACCACCCTCGTCGTACCCGACGTAGCCGGGAGGGGCACCCACCAGCCGGGAGACCGTGTAGCGGTCGTGGAACTCGGACATGTCCAGCTGGATGAGGGCGTCCTCGCTGCCGAACAGGAACTCGGCCAGCGCCTTGGAGAGCTCGGTCTTACCCACGCCGGACGGGCCGGCGAAGATGAACGAGCCGGACGGACGCTTCGGGTCCTTCAGGCCGGCCCGGGTACGCCGGATCGCCTTCGAGACCGCCTTGACCGCGTCCTCCTGGCCGATGACGCGCTTGTGCAGCTCGTCCTCCATGCGCAGCAGGCGCGAGGTCTCCTCCTCGGTCAGCTTGTAGACCGGGATACCGGTCCAGTTGCCGAGCACCTCGGCGATCTGCTCGTCGTCCACCTCGCTGACGACGTCCAGGTCACCGGCCTTCCACTCCTTCTCCCGCTGCGCCTTCTGACCGAGGAGCTGCTTCTCCTTGTCACGCAGCTGGGCGGCGCGCTCGAAGTCCTGCGCGTCGATCGCGGACTCCTTGTCGCGGCGCACCTGGGCGATGCGCTCGTCGAAGTCGCGCAGGTCTGGCGGCGCGGTCATCCGACGGATCCGCATCCGGGCACCGGCCTCGTCGATCAGGTCGATCGCCTTGTCCGGCAGGAAGCGGTCCGAGATGTACCTATCGGCCAGGGTCGCGGCGGCCACCAGGGCTGCGTCGGTGATGCTCACCCGGTGGTGCGCCTCGTACCGGTCCCGCAGGCCCTTGAGGATCTCGATGGTGTGGGCCAGCGACGGCTCACCCACCTGGATCGGCTGGAAGCGGCGCTCGAGAGCGGCGTCCTTCTCCAGGTGCTTGCGGTACTCGTCGAGAGTGGTCGCGCCGATGGTCTGCAGCTCGCCACGGGCCAGCATCGGCTTGAGGATGCTCGCCGCGTCGATCGCGCCCTCGGCGGCACCCGCACCCACCAGGGTGTGGATCTCGTCGATGAACAGGATGATGTCGCCGCGGGTGCGGATCTCCTTGAGCACCTTCTTGAGGCGCTCCTCGAAGTCACCGCGGTAGCGGGAACCGGCGACCAGAGCGCCGAGGTCCAGCGTGTAGAGCTGCTTGTCCTTGAGCGTCTCGGGCACCTCGCCCTTGATGATCTTCTGGGACAGCCCCTCCACCACGGCGGTCTTGCCGACGCCGGGCTCACCGATCAGGACCGGGTTGTTCTTGGTACGGCGGGAGAGCACCTGCATGACCCGCTCGATTTCCTTCTCGCGCCCGATCACCGGGTCGAGCTTGCCCTCGCGGGCGGCCTGGGTCAGGTTGCGGCCGAACTGGTCCAGCACGAGGCTGGTCGACGGCGCGGCCTCACCCGGCGCGGCGCCCGCCGCGGCCGGCTCCTTGCCCTGGTAGCCGGAGAGCAGCTGGATCACCTGCTGGCGGACCCGGTTGAGGTCCGCGCCGAGCTTGACCAGCACCTGGGCGGCGACGCCCTCACCCTCGCGGATCAGACCGAGCAGGATGTGCTCCGTGCCGATGTAGTTGTGGCCGAGCTGCAGCGCCTCGCGCAGCGACAGCTCCAGCACCTTCTTGGCCCGCGGCGTGAACGGGATGTGCCCGCTCGGCGCCTGCTGGCCCTGGCCGATGATCTCCTCGACCTGCTGGCGGACGCCCTCGAGGGAGATGCCGAGGCTCTCCAGGGCCTTTGCCGCGACGCCTTCACCTTCGTGGATCAGGCCCAGCAGGATGTGCTCCGTACCGATGTAGTTGTGGTTGAGCATCCGGGCCTCTTCTTGGGCCAGGACGACAACCCGTCGCGCTCGGTCGGTGAACCGCTCGAACATGCCCTCGTGCTCCTCACGTGCCGTGCGCCTTGATGTTCTAGATCTTGGCGGGGCCGGTGCGCGGACGTCCGGGACGGGCGTCCGTGCCTCCTTACTCTATCGCCGCCGACCGACTCCGCTGAGGTCGTGTGTCCCCGCGATGAGCCGTTCTGACGTCGTTTTGACCAACCATCCGCGCTCAGGAGGTGTTCCGGGACCCCGACCTGTACGCGCAGAGCGAAATTCGCCCCGGGTGCGGAAGCTCCCCGGCGGACCGGTGGCTCGTCCACAGGTTGTGGACAGATTCTCCACCGCCTGTGGACAACGCCGCCCCCGGCGGGAATCTTCCCGCCCGCCCGGCGCCCGCCCGGCACCGCCCGCCCGGCGCCGCACGAGGCGACTTCAGGCCGCCGAGCCCCTTCAGTCACAGCGACCACACCCGCCAGCGTCATCGCACCGTCCGGAGAAACGGCGACGCCGGCCCGGAGCGGTGCTCCGGCCCGGCGTCGTGTCGCCCCTGGCGCTGGTGTCAGTGACCCGCCTTGGAGTGGTACTCGTCGACGATCTCCTGCGGGATGCGGCCCCGGTCGGAGATCTCCTTGCCGGCCTTCTTGGCCCAGGCCCGGATCGCCCTGTTCTGCTCGCGGTCGGCCGTGGCGCCGCCCCGGCCCCGCGCCGCCCGGCCACCCACGACCACGCCGCCCCGACCGACCCGGGTGCCCGCCGCCACGTACGGCGCGAATACGTCGCGCAATTTCTCGGCGTTGGAGTTCGACAGGTCGATCTCGTACTGAACGCCGTCGAGGGCGAACTTGACGGTCTCGTCCGCGTCCCCGCCGTCCAGGTCATCGACCAGCTTGTGAATGATCTGCTTGGCCACGTCCCACATTCCTTTCGAGCAGGGTGCTCCTGCAATAGAAGCACAATAACCCGCGCGGCGCTCGACGCGTCAATAGGATGCGGTAACGAGCCGGAGAAGCTTCCCACTCACTCCGGGCGGACCAACGGGAAGAGGATGGTCTCCCGAATTCCGAGACCGGTCAGCGCCATCAGAAGCCGGTCGATTCCCATTCCCATACCGCCGGCCGGCGGCATTCCGTACTCCATCGCGCGCAGAAAGTCCTCGTCCAGCCGCATGGCCTCGTCGTCGCCGCGGGCGGCCAACTGCGCCTGGGCGACCAGCTTCTCCCGCTGCACCACCGGGTCCACCAGCTCGGAGTACGCGGTGCCCAGCTCGAAGCCGAGCACGTAGAGGTCCCACTTCTCGGCCAGCCCCGGCTCGCTGCGGTGCACCCGGGTCAGCGGGCTGGTCTCCTCCGGGTAGTCGCGCACGAAGGTGGGGGCCTGCAGGCCCGGCACGACCAACTCCTCGAACAGTTCCTCGGCCAGCTTGCCCGGACCCCACTTCGGGTCCACGGCGAGCCCGACCTTCTCGGCGTACTCGACCAGGCGGGACCGTTCGGTGCGGACCGTGACCTCCTCGCCGAGCGCCTCGGAAAGCACCCCGAACAGCGTCACCGAGCGCCACTCGCCGCCCAGGTCGAACTCGCGGCCGTCGGCGTGGGTCACCACGGTCGAGCCGCTGACCGCGATCGCCGCCTGCTGCACCAGATTGCGGGTCAGCTCGGCCATCGTGTCGTAGTCGCCGTACGCCTGGTAGGTCTCCAGCATCGCGAACTCCGGGGAGTGCGAAGAGTCGACGCCCTCATTACGGAAGTTGCGGTTGATCTCGAAGACCCGGTCGACGCCGCCGACCACGGCCCGCTTGAGAAACAGTTCCGGCGCGATTCGCAGATACAGATCGGTGTTCAACGCATTGCTGTGGGTCACGAATGGACGGGCCGCCGCCCCGCCGTGCAGCAACTGCAGCATCGGCGTCTCGACCTCGATGAATCCCTGCCCGTGCAGCGAATCACGCAGGCTGCGCACCGCCGTAGCCCGGGTACGCACCATCTGCCGCGCCTGCGGGCGGACGACCAGGTCGACGTAGCGCTGGCGGACCCGGGCCTCCTCGCTGAGCGGCTTGTGCGCCACCGGCAGCGGGCGCAGCGCCTTGGCGGTGACCGCCCACTCCTGGGCCAGCACGGACAGCTCGCCCCGGCGGCTGGTGATCACCTCACCGGTCACCCCGACGTGGTCACCGAGGTCGACCAGCCGCTTCCAGTCCTCCAGCCGCTCGGCGCCCACCCGGTCCAGGGAGAGCATGGCCTGGAGTTCGGTGCCGTCGCCGTCGCGCAGCGTCGCGAAGCAGAGCTTGCCGGTGTTCCGCACGAAGATCACCCGGCCGGTGACCGAGACCTGGTCGCCGGTGGCGGTGTCGGTGGGCAGCTCGCCGTACTTCGCGCGGACCTCGGCCAGCGTGCTGGTCCGGGGAAAACCGACCGGGTACGGCTCGATGCCCTCGGCGAGCATCCGGTCCCGCTTCTCCCGGCGGACCTTCATCTGCTCGGGAAGGTCGTCGGCGGGATCCACTGGCACGGCGTTCTGCTCGGTCACGGCACTGTCCTCAGAAAGGAGATATCGGCGGGGTCAGCCCCCGAGCGTACTCAAGCGCCCAGGTCGCCGTTACGGGATAACCTGCCGCCCATGACCGACCCCACTCCCGCGCTGTCCTTCGGGGCGGCCGCCACCGACTACGACCGGTTCCGGCCCCGCTATCCGCAGGCCGCCGTCCGCTGGGCCCTGGCGGGCGTCGACGCGCCGGCCCGGGTGGTCGACCTCGGCGCCGGCACCGGCATCCTCAGCCGCGCGATCCTCGACCTGGGCCACGAGGTGCTGCCGGTGGAGCCCGATCCGGAGATGCGGGCCCAGTTGGCCGCCGCCACGCCGGGCAGCACCGCCCTGGCCGGCAGCGCCGAGGCGGTGCCGCTGCCGGACGGGACGGCCGACGCGGTCCTGGTGGGGCAGGCGTACCACTGGTTCGACAAGGAGCGGGCGCACGCCGAGATCGCCCGGGTGCTCCGGGCGGGCGGGACGTTCGCCCCGATCTGGAACACCCGGGACGGAAGCGTCGGCTGGGTGGCCGAGCTGGACCGGATCGCCGAGATCCACGACGACGCCGGCGACCTGACCGAGAAGATCACCGACTTCGGCCCGGCCTTCGGCGCGGTCGAACTGGGCGAGTTCGCCCACCGGGCCACGCTGACCCCGGACGAGGTGATCGGCATGCTGCGTACCCGCTCGAACTGGCTGACCGCCACGCCGCGGCAACGGCAGCGGGTCCACTCGGAGCTGCGCGAGCTGTTCGCCACCCACCCCGACCTCGCCGGGCGGGAGACGGTCGAGCTGCCGTACCGGACGCTCGTCTTCCGGGCCCGGCGGCGCTGAGCCCCCCGGGCGGCGCCCGACCCCGGCCGCCGGGGTCAGGTGTTGCGCTCGTAGACCATCCGCAGGCCGATCAGGGTGATCATCGGCTCGTGGTGGGTGATCGTGCGGCACTCGCCGATCACCACCGAGGCCAGCCCGCCGGTGGCGATCACCGCCTTCACCTCGCCCAACTCCTCGCTCATCCGCTCGACGATGCGGTCGACCTGCCCGGCGAAGCCGAAGTAGAGGCCGGACTGGAGGCACTCGACGGTGTTCTTGCCGATCACCGACCGGGGCTTGGTCGCCTCCACCTTGCGCAGCTGGGCGGCCCGGGCGGCCAGGGCGTCGAACGAGATCTCGATGCCCGGGGCGAAGGCGCCGCCGAGGAACTCCCCCCGGCCGCTGATCACGTCGAAGTTCGTGGTGGTGCCGAAGTCGACCACGATGGACGGACCGCCGTAGAGGGTGTACGCGGCGAGGGTGTTGACCACCCGGTCCGAGCCGACCTCCTTGGGGTTGTCGATCGCGAGCTGGACGCCCGTGCGCACCCCCGGCTCGACGATCACGCTGGGCAGGTCGGCGTAGTAGCGGGCCAGCATGGACCGCAGCGAGCGCAGCGCCGCCGGAACCGTGGAGCAGGCCGCCACCCCGGTGATCTCCACCGCGTCACCGGCGAGCAGCCCGCGGAACATCAGACCCAGCTCGTCCGCCGTGGACCGGGCGTCGGTCTTGATCCGCCAGGAGTGCACCAGCTTGTCGCCGTCGAAGGTCGCCAGCACGGTGTTGGTGTTTCCGATGTCGATGCAGAGCAGCACACGCGCAGCCTAGACGCCGCCCGACGGGTCGAACCCGCCGAGCCGCCGGCCGGCCGGCCCGGCCCACCGCGCCGGGCCCACCGCGCCCGGGCTCACCGCGTCCGCAGGTCCAGCGCGATGTCCAGGATCGGCGAGGAGTGGGTCAGCGCGCCCACCGACAGGAAGTCCACACCGGTGGCCGCGTACTCGGCCGCCACCGCGAGGGTGAGCCCGCCGGTCGCCTCCAGCTCCGCCCGGTCGCCAACCCGGGCGACCACCTCCCACAGCGTCTCCGGGGTCATGTTGTCCAGCAGCAGGAAGTCCGCGCCGGCCTCGACCGCCTCCACCGCCTCGGCGACGGTGTCGACCTCCACCTGCACCGGCACGTCGGGAAACGCCTCCCGGACCCGGCGGAACGCCGGCGCGATGCCGCCCGCGGCGAACTTGTGGTTGTCCTTGATCATGGCGACGTCGTGCAGGCCCATTCGCTTGTTCGTGCCGCCGCCGGCGCGCACCGCGTACTTCTCCAGGGCACGCAGGCCCGGGGTGGTCTTGCGGGTGTCCAGCACCATCGCCTTCGTACCGGCCAGGGCGTCGGCCCAGGCCCGGGTGTGGGTGGCCACCCCGGACATCCGGCTGAGCAGGTTGAGCGCCGTGCGCTCGGCCGTGAGCAGCAGCCGGGTCGGGCCGGTCACCGTGGCCAGCACGTCGCCGCGCGCCACCCGCTGCCCGTCCCGGGCCACCAGCGACACCTCGACGGTACGGTCCGCACCGGTCACCTCCCCGACCAGCTCGAAGGCCGCGGCGGCCACCGCCAGCCCGGCCACCACGCCGTCGGCGCGGGCGACCACGTCGGCGGTGTCGGTCTGCGTGTCGGGGATGGTGGCCACGCTGGTCACGTCGAGGAAGTCCGGCCCCAGATCCTCGGCGAGCGCCCCCACAACCACCGCCCGCACCTGCGCCGGGTCCAGGCCACCGGCCCGCAACGCTTGCTGCGTCGACTCCCTCACGCGTCCACCTCACTCCTCGCGCTCACCGGGACCACCTTCGTTCGCGACTGCGGGGCTCGCAAGACCGACTCACTGCTCGCGCTCACGCCAGCTCCTCCCACCGGGACGTCAACCGACCCTGCGCACCGACCGCACCGAGCAGATGACCGCGCCACCGCTCGTCGGCGGCCGGGAAGTCCTCCCGCCAGTGGCACCCCCGGGTCTCCTGGCGGGCGTACGCGGCGGCGACCAGGGCCGAGGCCACGGTGAGCAGGTTCGTCGCCTCCCAGTCGGCGGTACGCGGAGTGCCCCGGCCCAGCCCCAGCTCGTCCAGGACGGTGGCGGTCCCGGTCAACGTGGTGGCCGACCGCAGCACCCCGGCGCCCCGGGTCATCGCCCGCTGGAGCGCCGACGTGCCCTCGGCCGGCACCACCCAGCCCTCGCCGCCCACCCACGCGCCCGTCTCCGCCGGCCGGGCCTGCTCGGGCAGCCCGGCGGCGATGTCCTCGGCGATCCGGCGGGAGAAGACCAGCCCCTCCAGCAGCGAGTTGCTGGCCAGCCGGTTGGCGCCGTGCACGCCGGTGCAGGCGACCTCGCCGCAGGCGTACAGGCCGGGGATGGAGGTGCGGCCGTGCAGGTCGGTCCGGACGCCGCCGGATGCGTAGTGGGCGGCCGGGGCGACCGGGATCAGGTCGGTGGCCGGGTCCACGCCGATGGCCAGGCAGGAGGCGACGATGGTGGGGAACCGCCCGGCCAGGAAGTCGCCGCCCAGGTGCCGGGCGTCCAGCCAGACGTGGTCGGCGCCGGTGGCCAGCAGCACCCGGTGGATGCCCTTGGCCACCACGTCCCGGGGGGCCAGTTCGGCCAGCTCGTGCTGGCCGACCATGAACCGCTTGCCGTCATCGTCGACCAGGTGGGCGCCCTCGCCGCGCAGCGCCTCGGAGACCAGCGGCTGCTGGGCGAGGCCGGCGCCGGGCACCCGGGCCGCCTGCGGCACGATCAGCGCCGTCGGGTGGAACTGGACGAACTCCACGTCGGTGACCGCCGCGCCGGCCCTCATGGCCAGGGCCACCCCGTCGCCGGTGGAGACGGCCGGGTTGGTGGTCGCCGCGAAGATCTGCCCCATCCCGCCGGTGGCCAGCACCACGGCCCGGGCCAGCAGCGCGCCGACGCCGTCCTCGCTGCCCTCGCCGAGCACGTGCAGGGTGATGCCGCAGGCCGGGCCGAGGCCGGCCGGGCCGTCGCCGGGGGCGCGCAGCAGGTCCAGCACCAGGGCGTGCTCGACCAGGCGGATCCACGGGTCGCGGCGGACCGCCGCGTGCAGCGCGCGTTGCACCTCGGCGCCGGTGGCGTCGCCGCCGGCGTGCACGATCCGGTCCGCCCGGTGCCCGCCCTCCCGGGTGAGCATCAGCGACCCGTCCGGGTTGCGGTCGAACTCCGCGCCGAGGCGCATCAACTCGCGGAGCCGGGTCGGCCCCTCCTCCACCAGCACCCGCACGGCCGCCGGGTCGCAGAGCCCGACGCCGGCGATCTCGGTGTCGTGAGCGTGCGCGCCCGGGGTGTCCGTCGGGTCGAGCACCGCCGCGATGCCGCCCTGCGCCCACCGGGTGGAGCCCTCGTCGATGTTGACCTTGGTGACCACCGTGACGTGCAGGCCGGCCTCGCGCAGGTGCAGCGCGGCGGTGAGCCCGGCGACCCCGGAACCGACCACGATCACGTCGGTCGTCTCCACCCAGCCGGGCGCGGGCGCGGCCAGCAGTCGGGGCAGGGCCGGCAGGTCGACGGTCGGAAGGTCCATGAACACAGTCAACCCGAACGCCCCTCATCCCGGGCGGCGGGGGCACGACGAGTGGTTTGGACTACGGCGTCCGCTACCTCGTCCGGACGGGCAGCCCGGCCGGGCCGGCGCCCTTGAGCGAGGCGGTCACCGTCCGGTCGCTGAGCCAGAGGTGGCAGCGGACGCCCCGGTCACCCGCCCGCCAGCGGCCGGCACCGGGCGGGCGGACCACCACGCCGCTGCGGAAGCGCAGGTCGGCGTCGTTCGGCACGCCGACGTACCGGGCGAGGACGCTGCGGCAGCCGGCATAGAGCGGCAGCCAGTCGGCGTCCCGGGTCGGGTACGGCCGGTCGGGCGCCTTCCACACCCCGACGAACTCGGCGTCGTGGGCGGTGGCGCACTCCGCCGGGAGCAGCACCTGCACCCCCCGGCCGGTGCCGGTGCGGGTGCGCTGGCAGCCCAGGCGCAGCGGCGACGGGCCCTTCAGGGCGTCCCGCAGGCTGCCGGTGCGGGTCACCACGGCGGCCGCCGCCTCGACGGTGGTCAACTCGCTGAGGTCGCAGCGGTACCAGCGGGAGCCGGCCGCCCAGCCGGGACGGGTGGGCAGCGCCACGGCCAGCCGCAGCCGGCCGGCGCGCCAGTCGTCGCCGACGTACCCGGTGGCGTGCGCGTCGCACTCGGCGAAGGCGCCACGCAGGTCGGGCGAGCCGGTGGCGGGCGGGTCCGCCCGGCCGGCCGGGAAGGCCCCCACGTGCACCGTCTCCACCCGGTGCGGCACGGCGCAGTCCACCGGCGCGTACGCGTCCAGCGCGACCGTGTCGGCGAAGTCGCCGACCTGGCAGACGCCGGCACCCGGGGTGAACGGCCCGGCAGCCGCCGGGGCGGCCCAGTCGTCGGTGAGGTTCCCGTCGACCCCGGCGGTGGCGGCGCACCCGGCCAGCAGAGCCCCCGCGACCAACGCGGCGACCGGTCTCGTCATCGCACGGCGCATCGCGGCCTCCCCCAGCCGACGACCGTCGATCCCGACGGTTCGCCCAGGGTAACCAACAATGACCTTCCGGTGACAGACCGGAAGTGCGCTCAGCCCACCACGGCCAGCGGGCTCGGGCTGGGGTCGCCGGCGGTGCCGGGAGCCACGGCGGCCGGGTCGGCGCCCAGGTCGACGACCTTGTTGTCGGCGTCGACGTGCACCACCCGCGGCCGGTACGAGCGCGCCTCGGCGTCGTCCAGCTGACCGTAGGAGATGAGGATGACCAGGTCGCCGGGGTGCACCAGGTGCGCCGCCGCGCCGTTGATGCCGATCACCCCGCTGCCCCGCTCACCGGGGATGACGTACGTCTCCAGCCTGGCCCCGTTGGTCACGTCCACGATCGCCACCTGCTCGCCGGGGAGCAGGTCGGCGGCGTCGAGCAGATCCTGGTCCACGGTCACCGAGCCGACGTAGTGCAGGTCGGCCTGGGTCACCGTGGCCCGGTGGATCTTCGACTTGAGCATGGTCCGGAACATCGGTCGCCTCTCAGCGGGTGTGGTGGTCAGGTCGTCAGGAACGCGGGGCGAGTCGGATCGCCATGTTGTCGATCAGGCGGGTGTCGCCCACCCAGGCCGCGACCAGCAGCCGGGCCGGGCCGGCCACCGGACCCGGTTCCAGGTCCGGGTCGGTGAGCACCAGGTAGTCCAGCCGGGCGTCGGCACCGACCGCGGCGAACGTCCGGTGCGCGGCGGCCAGCACCTCCCCGGCGTCCCCGCCCTGCTCGGCGGCGGTCGCGCCGGCCTGCAGCGCGGCCGACAGGCTCAGCGCGGTCCGCCGCTGCTCCGGCGAGAGGTAGCGATTACGGCTGGACAGGGCCAGTCCGTCCGGTTCGCGGACGGTCGGCACGCCGAACACCTCGACCGGGACGTCCAGATCGCGGGCCATCCGGCGGACCAGGGTGAGCTGCTGGTAGTCCTTCTCGCCGAAGAAGGCGAGATCGGGGCGGGTGAGCTGGAGCAGCTTCATGACCACGGTCAGCACCCCGTGGAAGAAACCGGGCCGGCTCTGCCCCTCCAGGTCCTCGCCGAGCTGCCCCGGGTTCACCCGGACCGCCGGCTGCCCGTCCGGGTACATGTCCGACACGGCGGGGGCGAACACCACGTCGGCCCCGGCCCGGCGGCAGATCTCCAGGTCGGCGTCGAGCGTGCGCGGGTAGCGGTCGAAGTCCTCGTTCGGCCCGAACTGCAGCGGGTTGACGAAGATCGTGACGAGCACGTGGTCCGCCCGCTCCCGGGCCGCCCGCAGCAGCGTCTCGTGCCCCGAATGCAGCGCACCCATGGTCATCACCACGCCGACGGTGCCCTTGAGTCCGTCCCGCGCCTTCGCCAGCTCGGCCCGGGTGTGCACCAGCTCCGTCATGCCGCCACCTCCCGATGGATCCCGGCCAGCACGTCGAGCAGCGACTCGGCGTCCACCGGCCGCAGCCGACCGGCCGCGATCGCCCGATCCGCGCTCCGTCGTGCCAACGCCAGGTAGGGGGCCACCGATTCCGGGGCGGTCTCCGCCAGCCGGTCCAGGTGCCGCCGCACGGTGCCCGCGTCGCCCCGGGACACCGGGCCGGTCAACGCGTCGTCGCCGAGCCGCAGCGCGTTCTCCAGGGCCGCCCGCAGCAGCGGGGCCAGCACCTTCTCGGGCTGGGCCACCCCGGCGTCGCGCAGCCGGTCGGCCGCCTCGTTGACCAGGGTCACCAGGTGGTTCGCGCCGTGCGCCAGCGCCGCGTGGTAGAGCGCGCGGTCCGCCTCGCCGACCCACTCCGGCACCCCGCCCAGGTCGGCGACGAGCCGGGCGGCGAGCGGGCGCAGTTCCGCCGGGGCGGTCACCCCGTACGAGATGCCGGCCAGCCGGCCGAGGTCGTCGGGCGTACCGGTGAAGGTCATCGCCGGGTGCAGCGCCAGCGGGCGCGCGCCGACGGCGGCGGCCGGAGCCAGCACGGCCAGGCCGTGCGCGCCGGAGGTGTGGGCGACCACCTGGCCGGGGCGCAGCGCCCCGGTCTCGGCCAGCCCGGCCACCACTCCGGCCAGCGCGTCGTCCGGGACGGCGATCAGCAGCAGGTCGGTGGCGGCGCGGGCGACCGAGGTGGCCGAGCGGTTGCGGGTGCCGGGCAGCAGCAGCGCGATCCGGGCCTTCGCGGCCCCGGAGACGCCGGCGGCGGCGACCACCCGGTGGCCGGCGGCGGCGAGCGCCGCGCCCAGCACCGCACCGACCCGGCCGGCGCCGATGACGCCGACGGTCAGGGTGCGGGGGAAGGCGAGCGGGGCGCCGGCAGGGGCGCCGCCCGCAGGAACGGCGGCCTCACGCGGGGCGGCCGGACGCGGGCGCAGCGGTGCGCTCATGGCAACGATCCAGTCCTCGAAGGGGGTACCGGTCGATCGCAAGTATGCGCTGGGGTTACGGAGCCCTAACAAGAGTGTGTGAAAACCTTCACCGGCCGGTGGGCGGGCGGTTTCCGGGCGGCGGGGACCACGCGTCGCGGTTACAGTGCCGCCCGCGCCGGCCCGGCTCCAGACGTCCGGTCCGTCCGGTACGGACCCGGCGGCGGACCGGGCCGCACGCCTCGACGGCGGCGGCGACCCGGTCCCGAGCCTCAGCCCAGGGCACGCAGGAAACCGGCGTCGACGAACTTGAAGTCCGTGTCCGGGCGGGCCTCGCCGTCCGCGCCGGTGGACTCCGGGGTGTTGTGGCCGTCGTGCACCACCAGCAGGCCGCCGGGGAAGCCCGGCAGCGGGGTGGCGGTCACCGCCGCGCCGTCGCACTCCTGGGCCCCGTCCACGCGGCCGTCGACCACCGCGAACCGGCCCGTGGGGCGGTCGGTGCGCCGGTCGTAGGTGTAGAACGTGTCGTCGCCCTGGCTGGAGACGACGAGGGTGCCGGTGAACCGGCCGGTCCGGTGGATGGTCAGCCCCTCCACGTCCTGGGCGATCCGGCCACCGAAGCCCGGGTCGGCCGCGTAATCGGTCACGCAGTCGTCCTCCTCGACGTCGAAGGCCGCCGGTACGCCGTACTCGCGGACCCGCTCGACCGGCGTCAGGCCGCCGGCGAACCGGCCGCCCACCAGTCGGGTCCGCCACAGCCCGACCTTCTCCTGGGCCAGGTGCACCACGCCGGTCGCCGGGTCGACCACGGTGCCCTCCACCTGGGGCCCGTCGCCCGGGTCGGTGCACGGCGACCAGCGCGCGCCGTTCGGCAGGGTGAACGTCGACGGCAGCGTCAGCCGGTCCACCCGCCGGTAGCTGACCGTGTCACCCGTGGCGACCAGCCGGAACAGCCCCACCTCCGGGGTGCTGCGCCGGCTGACCACCGCGTACGCGGCGCCGTCGACGTCGGTGAAGGTGCCCAGCCCGTACGCGGTGCGCTGCTCGTCGACCTCGGCCTGGTCCGCGCTGAAGGCGAACGGCACGTCCGCCGCGGTGACGTCGGTCAGCAGCCGGGTACCCGGGTCGACCCGGTAGAAGCGGAGCTGGTCCCGGCCCCGGTCGGTGACCACGGCGAGGTCGGTGGCGCGGCCGGCCAGCCGGAACCCGGAGACCAGATCGACGTTGTTGAACCGGCCGGACTCGTGCTCCGGGCCGGGCGCCGGCGGGGTGGCGAAGCGCTGCCGCTCCCGGGCGCGCAGGTCGTACACCCGCAGGCCGCCGTTCTTCGCGGTGGCCACCACCAGGCTGCCCGCCCGGTCCGTCGGGTGCACCCAGATCGCCGGGTCGTCGGCGTCGGCGTCCCCGCCGGCCTCGTCGTCGAAGAGGGCGGGGGTCTCGGCCACCGCGCGGACCTCCCGGAGCCCGTTGGCCGGGGCGGCGGCGGGGGCGGCCGCCAGCACCATCGGTACGACCGCCAGGGCGGGGATGAACAGTCGTCTCATACCGGCTGACCGTAGGGTCGGCACGGTGACGCACCCTGAACGCGGGATGAACTCGATGCGCTGGCGGGACGCCATGGACGCCGCCCTCTACGGCCCGGCCGGCTTCTTCGTCGCCGGCGCCGGACCCGCCGCCCACTTCCGCACCAGCGCGCACGCCCCCGGTGTCCTCGCCACCGCCCTGTCCCGCCTGGTCGAACAGGTGGACGCCGCCCTGGGCCGGCCCGACCGGCTGGACGTGGTCGACGTGGGCGCCGGCCGGGGCGAGCTGCTGCACGCCCTCGCCCGCGCCGTGGGCACCGACGGGCGGCCGGCCCCGGAAACCCCGACCGCCCCGGCCGCCGCCGCGCCGTCACCCGCCGCGCCGGTGCCGCTCGCCCGCCGGGTACGGCTCACCGCCGTCGAGCGGGCGCCCCGCCCCGACGACCTGCCCGCCGGCATCGACTGGCGGGACGAGATCCCGGACCGGCTCACCGGCCTGCTGGTCGCCACCGAGTGGCTGGACAACGTCCCGCTCGACGTCGCGGTGCACGACGGCGACGGCTGGCGGTACCTGCTCGTCGACCCGGCGAGCGGGGCGGAGTCGGTGGGCGATCGCATCGACGCCGCCGACCTCGACTGGCTGCACCGCTGGTGGCCCGCCCCGGTGACCGCCGGGCGGGCCGAGATCGGCCGGAGCAGGGACGACGCCTGGGCCCACGCGGTCGGCAGGCTCGACCGGGGACTCGCGCTGGCCGTCGACTACGGACACCTGCGGCAGGAGCGGCCGGTGGACGGGACGCTGACCGGGTACCGCGCCGGCCGGCAGGTGCCACCCGTACCCGACGGCTCCCGCGACGTCACCGCGCACGTCGCGGTGGACTCGGTCGCCGCCGCCGGCGCGCGGGTCGCCGGGTGCGCGTACACGCTGGTGTCGCAGCGACAGGCGCTGCGGGCGCTCGGGGCCGACGGCGGCCGACCGCCGCTGACCCTGGCCGGCAGCGACCCGGCCGGCTACCTGCGGGCGCTGGCCGCCGCCTCGGCGGTGGCCGAGCTGACCGACCCGGCCGGCCTCGGCGGGCACTGGTGGCTACGGCAACCGGTCGGCGTCGACCCCGCGGCGTTCATGGCACGATGACCCACATGACCACGGACGCCGGCGACCTCCGCGAGCTGACCGTCGGCACCGGCGCGGGCGGGGAGCAACTGGGCACCGACATGGTGCTCAACATCGGTCCGCAGCACCCGTCCACGCACGGGGTGCTCCGGCTCAGGCTGGTGCTCGACGGCGAACGGGTCGTCGCGGCCGAGCCGATCGTCGGCTACATGCACCGGGGCGCGGAGAAGCTCTTCGAGGTCCGCGACTACCGGCAGATCATCGTGCTGGCCAACCGGCACGACTGGCTGTCGGCGTTCTCCAACGAGCTGGGCGTGGTGCTCGCCGTCGAGCGGCTGATGGGCATGGAGGTGCCGGAGCGGGCCACCTGGCTGCGGATGGCCCTCGCCGAGCTGAACCGGGTGCTCAACCACCTGATGTTCCTCGGCTCGTACCCGCTGGAGATCGGCGCGATCACCCCGGTCTTCTACGCGTTCCGGGAGCGGGAGACCATCCAGGCGGTGATGGAGGAGGTCTCCGGCGGCCGCGTCCACTACATGTTCAACCGGGTCGGCGGCCTCAAGGAGGAGGTGCCCGCCGGCTGGACCGGCCGGGCCCGCGCCGCGATCGGCGAGGTCCGCCGCCGGATGCCCGACCTGGACCGGCTCATCCGGCGCAACGAGATCTTCCTGGCCCGTACCGTCGGGGTGGGGGTGCTCTCCGCCGCCGACGCCGCCGCGTTCGGCGCCTCCGGGCCGGTCGCCCGCGCCTCCGGCCTCGACCTGGACCTGCGCCGTGACGAGCCGTACCTGGCCTACGACCAGCTCGACGTGCCGGTGGTCACCCGCACCGCGGGGGACTGCCACGCCCGGTTCGAGGTGCTGCTCGACCAGGTGTACGCCTCGCTCGACCTCGCCGAGCAGTGCCTGGACCGGGTCGACCGGCTGACCGGGCCGGTGAACACCCGACTGCCCAAGGTGGTCAAGGCGCCCGAGGGGCACACCTACGCCTGGACCGAGAACCCGCTCGGTATCAACGGCTACTACCTGGTGTCCCGGGGCGAGAAGACCCCGTGGCGGCTCAAGCTGCGCACCGCGTCGTACGCGAACGTGCAGGCGCTGGCCAGCCTGCTCCCCGGTGCCCTGGTGCCGGACCTGATCGCCATCCTCGGCTCGATGTTCTTCGTGGTCGGCGACATCGACAAGTGAGCGGCGGCTGACCGGAGCGGGTCAGCGCCAGCGGCCACCGGCGCGCGGGGAGTCGTCCTGCGGCGGCTGGCCGTACCGCTGCTCGCCGCCCCACTGCTGGCGGGCGCGCGGCTCCGGCTCGGCGGCCCGCCAGGAGTCCACCGGCTCCCGCTGCGCGGGCACTCGCCACTGGTCGGCCGGCCGCTCTCTCCACGTCTGCTCGGAGTGCTGCTGGCCGCGCGCCTGCCGCCGCCATTCCTGCGGCACCGGCACCCCGCCGGCCGGCAGCGCGGGGTGCTCCTCCGGCTCGACCCAACCGCCGCCGCCCCACTGCTCGGCGGGCCGGCGGGGCTCGTCGTGGCGTACCGACGCCCACCGGTCCTGCATGCGGAACTCGGCGCCGTCGGCGTGCAGCTCCGCCCGGCGCTCACCGACCCGCACCTCGCGGCCCCGCCCGTCGTCGCGTACCTCGGCCCAGCGGTCGCCGGCCCGTACCCCGGACCAGTCCTCCTCCGCCGGGTACGACCCGCCCGCCCAGGACTGGTCGGCGCGGTCGTCGGCGGCACCCGACCAGGACCGCTCCTCGGGCTGCCCGCCCGACCAGGACCGCTCCTCGGGCTGCCCGCCCGACCGTTCGTCGCGCTGGCCGGCCCAGCCCCGCTCCGGCTCGGCCCGCTCCGACCAGGAGTTCTCCGGCTCCGCGCCGCTCCAGGACGACTCCTCCGGCGCAGGGGACCAGCGGCCGGCGTAGCCGGCGTAGGCGTTGCCCACCGCCGGGTCCGCGCCGTCCACCACGGTGTGCCGGGTGGTCACGTGCACGGTTTCGGTGTGCCGCACCACGGGGCGGCCGCCCGCCTCCGGGGCGGCGCCGCGCGGTTCGCGGGGAGCGCCGTACACCCCGGCCTGGCCGGCGGCGGGACGCTCCGCGCCGTACCGGCGCCCGGCCGGCTCCTCCTCGTCCCGCTCGGTGGCGCGCCCCCAGGTGGACGGGGTCTCCTCCGGTGCGGCGGCCCACCGCCGCCCGCCCGACGCCTGCTCCTGCGGGGCGGACACCCGGGCCCGGCCGGCGCCGGCCGGTTCCTCGGCCGCCGCCCCGGTGATCCCGGCGGCCGCGGCGATGCCGGCCGCCGCCGCGTCCAGCCGGCGGCGCAGCGCGGTGACCTGGTCCTCCACCCGCTGGGACTGGTCGAGCGCCTGGTTGCCGCGCTGGGCGGCGGCCACGATCTCGGCCCGCAACTCCCGGCGAAGCTGCTCCAGCTCGTCGAGGAACTCCTCGCCGCGCGGCTGGCCGCCGTCGGCGCGCAGCGCGATCGACAGACCGATCAGGACCACGGCCATGATGGCCAGTACGGCGGCGAACCGGAGCGGACCGTTGCCGTCGGCGATCAGCAGGATCAGCGCCGCGACGGGCGCGATCGCCACACCGATCCAGAACAGGACGGTCAGCAGCTGCGGCTGGTGCTTCTCGGGCACGACCGGGGCGGGCATGGCTGTGGAGCCTACCGAGAGATGCCCTGAGTGGGAACGGTCCCGAGGACCGAATCGCGACGTCAGGGGGTACCGGCCGGGCGCGGCAGGCGGAGTGCCGCCGCGCCCGGAACCCGTGGTCAGCCGGTGGCGAGCGCGCCGTCGGAGGAGAAGACCAGACCGACGCTCGCGGTGCCGGTCTTCAGCGCGTTCTTGGTCTGCGGGCCACCGGCGTCCAGCGAGCTGAACGAGCCGGCCTTGAAGTCGTAGACCTCCACCAGACCGGCCTGGCACTTCGGCCGCTGCGGGCACTCCGGCGGGCCGGCCAGCACGGTCGCCGAGCCGGAGCACTTGGCCGCCAGGTCGGAGATCGTCTGCACGCCGTACTTGTCGGCGAACGCCTTCGTCACGGCGAAGGCGTTCTGGTCCTGGGCGGCGGCGGGTGCGCCGAAGGTGATGCCCACCTTGTCGCCGGCGGCCTTCAGCGCGGTGACGGTCTTGTCCAGCTCCGGCGAGGAGACTCCGGTGGCGTTCTTCCCGTTGGCCTTGGTGTTGAGGAACTCCGCCATGGTCGCCGCGTACTCCGGGACGACCTGGATCTGCCCCTTCTCCAGGGCCGGCTCGTAGAGCTCGCGGTTGCCGATCTGCTGCACCTTGACCTGGTAGCCGGCCGCGGTGAGGACGATGTTGTACAGCTCGGCCAGGGTCTGGCTCTCGCTGAAGTTGCCGGCGCCGACCACGATCTGCCCGCCGGGGCCCTTGGCGATGCCGGCGGTGAGGTCGTTCGCCGAGGCGAACTCCTCGGCGGCGGCCTTCGGGGTCTTGCGGTCGACGTCGACCGCCTTGTTGAGCGCGATCAGCTTCGGCGTGTCCAGCGCGGTGGAGACCTTGTCGAGCGCGGCGACCAGCTGCGGGTTGGCCGCGTCGACGTTGATCGCCGGGATGATGTTGTCGGTGTTCTGGAGCTTCTTGTCGTCGTTCAGGACGACCAGCTGGTCGCCGGCGACCGGGGCGCACCCGGCCCCGCTCGCGCCCTGCTGGGGTGCGTCCGTGCCGGAGGACCCCTCGTCCCCGCAGCCGGTGAGCAGACCTGCCACGGTGAGCGCGCCCACCGCGCCCACCGCCAGCCGTGTCCGTACGCGCATGATCGCGCCCGCCTTCCGTGTCCCGGCGCGACCCGAGGTGGGCCGGCCGCGTGTCCGACGGGCGATCCGTTCGGCCGCCCGCGACTCCAGCCAATATCCTCCGGCTCCCACCGACAAATTCGGAGCGGGGTTCGTCACCGGATTGTCACCGATTCGCTCAGTTTCCGGCGCTGGCGGCCGCCGCCCGCCGGTTCGCCCGGCCCCGGACCCGCCGCAGCGGGCGCGGGGTGACGGCCCGCTCGACCAGCGCCAACACCCCCTCGACCAGCAGCGCCAGCCCGGCCACCAGCACGCCCCCGGCGATGATCTGGCCGCCGCCGGCCGCGATGTCCAGCCCGAAACCCGCCCGGATGATCTGGCCGAGTCCGCCGCCGTTGACGAACGAGGCGAGTGCGGCGGTCGCCACCACCTGCACCGCCGCGGTCCGGAACCCGGCCGCCAGGTACGGCACCGCCAGCGGCAGCTCCACCCGGCGCAGCACCTGCCCCCCGGACAGCCCCATCCCCCGCGCCGCGTCCCGCGCCTCCGGATCGGCCTGCCGCACTCCCGTGTACGCGTTGGCCAGCAGCGGCGGCACCGCGAAGACGGCCAGCGCCACCACCACCGCCGGCCGGCCGAACCCGAGGAAGGTCAGCGGCAGGATGGTCAGCAGCGCCAGGGTCGGGATCGCCAACGTGACGTTGGAGATCAGCAGGACCAACCCGCCACCGCGACCGCTGTGCCCGAGCCAGAGCCCGATCGGCCAGGCCACCAGGCAGCCGAGCAGCACCGCGGCGGCCGACATGCTCAGGTGCTCCCCGAGCCGGTCCAGGATGCCGCCCGGGTTCGTCCAGTTCAACGGGTCGTTGAGCCAGACCACCGCCTGCTCGACCGGATTCGTGCCCGCCCGGGCGGCCGTGGCCGTCATCCGGTCCGCCCGCGCAGCCACGGCGTGAGCAGCCGGCCCACCCCGGCGAGGATCAGGTCCAGCACCAGGGCGAGCAGCACGCAGAGCAGCGTCCCGGTCATGATCTGGGCCTTGTAGAAGTTGTTCTGGAAGCCGGCGAAGATCAGCTGCCCGAGGCCGCCGCGACCGACCACCACCCCGACGGTGACCAGGGCGACCGTCGAGACGGTGGCGAGGCGCACTCCGGTGAGGATGCCGGGCAGGGCCAGCGGCAGGTCGATCCGGAACAGCCGCGCCCAGCGGCCGTACCCCATGCCCTCGGCCGCGTCGCGGACCTCGGGGGGCACCTGGTTCAGCCCGGCCACCGCGTTGCGCACGATCACCAGCAGCGCGTACAGCACCACCACCGTGAGCACGGTGATCGCCCCGATGCCCAGGTAGGGCGCGATGAAGGCGAACAGCGCCAGCGACGGGACGGTGTACAGCACGCCGGTGAGTGCGAGAATCGGCCCGGCGAGGGCGCGGAACCAGTACGCCGCCACCGCCAACGGCAGGGCCACCAGGGCGGCGATCAGCACCGCCCGGGCGGTCAGCGAGGCGTGCTCGCGCAGCGCGGCGAGGATGGTGTCAGAGTTGTCCCGCACGTACTGCCAGGAGAACCACGGGTTACCGGGGTCGGCCCGGTAGCTCAGGTGGAGGGACACACGTGGACGTTACCCCGGGACCCAGCGGCGCGGCCGGACACAGCGCTGCTGCCTCGATCACCCTGGACGGCATCCGGAAGCGCTACCCGGACGGCACCGAGGCCGTGCGCGAGCTGAGCCTGGAGGTCAAGGCCGGCGAGCTGGTGGTCCTGATCGGCCCCTCCGGCTGCGGGAAGTCCACCGTGCTGCGGATGGTCAACCGGCTGATCGAGCCGACCGGCGGCCGGATCCTGCTCGGCGACGAGGACATCACCCGGGTCGACCCGGTGAAGCTACGCCGCCGGATCGGCTACGTGATCCAGAACGTGGGGCTCTTCCCGCACCAGACGGTGCACACCAACGTGGGCACGGTGCCCCGGCTGCTCGGCTGGCCGACGGAGCGGATCCGCCGCCGCGCCGACGAGCTGCTGGAGCTGGTCGGGCTCGACCCGGCGCAGTTCGGCCGCCGCTACCCGCACGAGCTCTCCGGTGGGCAGCGGCAGCGGGTCGGGGTGGCCCGGGCACTCGCCGCCGACCCGGTGGTGCTGCTGATGGACGAACCGTTCTCGGCGGTCGACCCGATCGTCCGGACCCGGTTGCAGGAGGAGTTCCTGCGGCTCCAGGCCGAGGTCCGCAAGACCATCGTGCTGGTCACCCACGACCTGGACGAGGCGGTCCGGCTCGGCGACCGGATCGCGGTGCTCTCCCAGGGGGGCCGGCTGGAGCAGTACGACACCCCGGCCGCCCTGCTCGGCGCCCCGGCCTCGCCGTTCGTCCGCGAGTTCGTCGGCGCGGACCGGGGCATCCGCCGGCTCGCCGTCACCCCGCTCACCCGGGACACGCTGGCACCGCTCCCCGACCCGACCGCCGACCTACCGGTGGTGCCGCTGGGCGGTTCCGCGTACGACGCGTTGGCGGCGATGCTCACCACAGGCTCCGAGGCGGTCGTGGTCACCGCCGACGGCGAGCCGGTCGGCGCGCTCAGCCGGGCCCGGGTGCTCGAACTCGGCCAGATCGGCGCCTGACCCGGGCCCCCGCCGACGTCGCGGCCGACGACCCGGCGGCGGCCGGGCCGTTCCGGCGGCCGGTTGGGTGCGTCGCCGGACCGGTCCTGCGAGGAGGTCGGGCGCGGAACGTCAGGCTCGGCCGCCGAGGCTGGCGGTGCCGATGATCCAGCCGGCGAAGAAGCCGTAGGTGGCACCCGTACCGGTGGTCTGGAAGTCGGCGAGCAGCAGCCCGTCCGAGGTCAGCAGCGCCGCCAGCAGGGTCGCCGTCGCGGCGGCCAGGACGTACGCGGCCCAGCCGGAGAAGAACTGGCTCACCGATCCCTGCACCCGGGCCACCTGCGAGGTGGGCAGCAGGTAGAGGAAGGTCGCGGCGAACACCAGCAGCAGGATGGCCCGCAGGTCGGTGGCGAGCACCCCGTGCTCGCCACCGGCGGCCTCCAACCGCCAGGCCGGCCAGGCGAGCAGCCGCAGGAACCAGCCGCCGGCGGAGTTGGGGTCGGTGTGCGCCTCGGCCCAGTCGACGTACCACGGGCTGCCGCAGACCCCGACCAGGATGAGCGCGGCCAGGGTGCCGGTGCCGGCGGCGGTGCCGTAGCCGCTGACGGTCCGGGGGCGGTTGGTGAGGGCCATGCGGCGGGAAGTTCCCGACCCACCCCGGCGGGCAAACCTCCGCCACCCGGCGGTCCAACCGGTCAGTGCTTCACCAGGTAGTCGATGAACGCCGCGCGCAGCAGCGGCTCCGCTTCCTCGTACCCGTGGCCGGTCAGCTCCCGCCACAGCGCCGAGGCCTCGTCGATGATCGGGCCGATCGAGTTCGGCGCCCCGTCCAGCGCGGCGGCCTCGTCCGCGTTCGGCAGGTGCCGCAGCACCGACCAGAAGAAGCCCACGTCGCGGCGCTCCCGGGCCAGCGCGAAGGACCGCTCCCGCAGCTCCTCGGTGGAGAGCGCGTCGAGCTCGTCGAAGGTGCGGCCGGTACCGGCGGAAGGAGTCTCGCTCATGCCCGCGAGCCTAACCGGCGAGATCACCTACGGCCCGTCGGACGCGGGCACGGCCTCACCGGTCGTCGTCGTCCCAGCGGGGCGACCCGGTCTCCCAGCGGGGGGCCTCCCACGGGTCCGGCGGGGTGGCGGTCGACTGGGCCGGCAGCGCGGGCGGCCAGTTGTCGACGGTGCTCGGCCGGGGCAGCGACCAGCCGGTGCTGATGGTGCCGTCTCCGGCGGGCATCGTCTCGGCCGGCTCGCCGAGCGGCGCGCGCGGGCGCCCGCACGCCTCGACCAGCCGGGTCACCACCAGCCCGACGCCCAGCGCCGCGCCGCCCACGGTCCACCGGGAGACCGTCCAGCCGTGCGCGGTCGCCCAGGTCAGGAAGACCACCACCAGGCCCACCGCGAGCAGGGTGCCGAAGATTCCGCCGCGCCGGCCGTACGCGCTGGTGCCGGCGAGCAGCGCCACGCCGACCGCCAGCACCGTCCAGTCCAGCCCCGACGCCGGTACGACCGGGCCGGCCGCGTTGGCGGCCAGCAGCACCCCGGCCAGCATGGCGAGGACGGTGGAACCGACCAGCGCCGCGGCGGTGACCAGGGCCGCCAGCACGCCCCGGCGGCGGGCCGGGTCGACCACCGGCCGGAACCGGCCGACCACCCGCCGGACCGCCCGGATCGCGCCGAAGATCCCGCCCAGCACGGCGACGGCCGCGAACCCGGCGAAGAGGTAGAAGGCCGTGCGGCGCGGGTCGTAGTCGGCCTGCACGTCGACCGTGCCGGAGCGCCGCTCGATGTAGACGATCACGCCCGCGGCGGCGGCGAGACTGGCCGCCCAGCCGGGCACGTGCAGCACCACCACGGCCAGGGCCAGGGCCAGGCCACCGACGGCGGCGGCCACCAGGGCCGGGGTGAGCGCCGCCGTGACACCCCGGTCGCCCTGCTCGGCGAAGTGCAGCGCGGCGGCGACGGCGACCGGCCCGACCGCCAGGTTCACCGCCGCGGTACGCAGGCTCAGCCCGGCGGCGAGGGCCAGCAGGCCGAGCGCGACCACGTCGACCAGGAGGGTGCGCAGCCCGTCGCCGCGCAGCGCGTCGGCGTCCTCGCGGCGGAGCAGCAGCACCACACCGGCCAGGCCGACCAGGAGGAGCGTCTCCCACACCAGGTGCACGCCGATCCGGTCCCGGCCCGGCTCACCGTGCGCGGGATCGTCGAAGACGTTCTCCAGCACGGCGGCGGGCACCCCGGGCGTGGGCTCCGCGGATCCGGCCCGGCCTGGTTCGTCGTACGCCATGCCGCGCGCCTCCCACGTGGCCGGCCGTCCTCGTTGACGGCCGTCTGCTCTCCGGTCGCCAGGGACGGTACCTGCGCGCGAGGCCGCGCGTAACCCCCCTGATCAGCGGCGCGGCGAGCCGCCCTGCCGCTCGCCGGGCTCCCGGTCCTCGTCGTCCTCCTGCGCGGGGACCCGGCAGGCGCGTTCGAGCCAGAGCGCTGCGGCGGTCAGGGCGAGCGCGGCGAGCAGGCCGGCGCCGGCCGCCGGACGGTCGTCCATGGCGGCGTTGGTGTCCTCGATGAAGAGCCACGCGGTCAGCCCCGCGTAGCAGCCCGTGAAGATCGCCCCGGCCAGGGCGGACGCCTTGGCCAGCACCACGAACCGGGCGACCAGCAGCGGGTTGACCGGGTCGCGGCCCGGCCGGCGCTCGATCCGGCTGCGGGTGTTGGCCGCCGCGTACGCCTCCAGCACCGCGAGCGCGGCCAGCGTCACCACCGGCAGCCAGGGCAGGTCGGGCGCGACGTCGTAGTAGAAGGTGCTGATCAGCAACCAGGCCACCGCCGCGGCGGCGAGGGCGGCGACGACCAGGGTGGAGATCCGGGTGGGGCCCATCCGGAAGCGATCGGGCTCGCTTCCGCGCGGGGGCTGCGCCTGGGTCATGCCGGCCGGTTCCACTCGGTCATGGGGTCGACTCTAACGCCAGATCGGGCCGGGGGCTCAGTTCCAGCGCGTCGCCGGCCAACGGCTCGGCGTTGAGCAGGTCGGTCAGCCAGCCGTGCCCGGGCAGCCGCCCGTGCGGCTCGATGTCGATCCACGGCCGCAGCACGAACGCGCGCAGGTGGGCGCGGGGGTGCGGCAGGGTGAGTTCGGGGTCGTCGCTGAGCACCGGTTCGCCGGCCGCGTCCCAGACGGCGATGACGTCCACGTCCAGGGTGCGCGGTCCGAACCGGCGCTCGGGGTCGCGGACCCGGCCGGCCGCCCGCTCGGCGGCCCGGGCCCGCTCCAGCCAGTCGCGCGGGGTCGCCGCCGGGTCCGCGACCATCACCGCCGCGTTGAGGTACGCCGGCTGGTCGGCGTCCCCCCACGGTGGAGTCTCGTAGACCCCGGAGACCACCAGGACCGCGTCGCCGAACGCGGCGACCGCGGCACGCAGGTGGCCGAGGCGGTCGCCGAGGTTGCTGCCGAGGGAGAGCACGGCCCGGGTCATCGGGTACGCCGCATCGTCACGGCGACGTCGGAGAAGGTGTGCGGGATCGGCGCCTCGGGCTTGTGCACGGTGACCGTGGCGGCGGCGACCAGCGGCTCGGCCAGGCAGACCGCGAGCAGCCGGTCGGCGAGCGTCTCGATCAGCGCGACCGGTTCGCCGGTGATGACGGCGACCAGCTTCTCGGCCAGCTCGCCGTAGTGCACCGTGTCGGTCACCTCGTCGGAGCGGGCCGCCGGGGCGAGGTCGAGTTCGAGCACCGCGTCGACGACGAACTCCTGCCCCTGGGCGCGTTCGAAGTCGTAGACGCCGTGCCGACCGCGCGCCCGCAGGCCGGTCAGCTCGATCCGGTCGGTCATCGCTCTCCCTCGTCCCGGCCGACGGACGCGGCGGTCCCCACCCCGGACACGGTCACCGCGCCGGCTCGCTCTCCGGCCGACCGGCGGACCCGGCCGCCCCCACCGCGGACCCGCCGGCACCGTCCGGTGCCGCGCCGTCGTGGCCGGCGCGGCGCGCGGCCGGCTCGGCGACCAGGCGGGGGCGGCCGGTGGCCTGCCAGACGGCGAGCGCGTCGGCGGTGCCGCGCACGTCGTGCACGCGTACCCCCCAGGCGCCGGCGGCGACGGCCAGCAGGCTGGTGGCGGCGGTGGCCGCCTCCCGGTCGGCGGTGGGGCGCGGCTCGCCGTCGGCGTCGGCCAGCAGCCGGCCGAGGTACGACTTGCGGCTCGCCCCGAACAGCAGCGGGAAGCCGAGCGCGACCAGCTCGGGCAGGCGGGCGCTGAGCTCCCAGTTGTGCGCGGCGGTCTTGGCGAAGCCGAGGCCGGGGTCGACGATGATCCGGTCGGCGGCCACCCCGGCGGCCAGTGCCTCGTCGACCCGCCGGCCCAGCTCGGCGCGCACGTCGGCGACCACGTCGGTGTAGGTGGCCAGCTCGCGCATCCCCCGCGAGTGCCCGCGCCAGTGCATCAGCACCCAGGGACAGCCGGCGTCGCGCACCACCCGGGCCATGTCCGGGTCGGCGAGCCCGCCGGAGACGTCGTTGACGACGGTGGCCCCGGCGGCCAGGGCCGCCTCGGCCACCGAGGCCCGGCTGGTGTCGATGCTGACCGCCACGCCGGCCGCGGCCAGGGCCCGGATCACCGGCAGGACCCGGGCCGCCTCGGTCGCGGGGTCGACCCGGTCGGCGCCCGGTCGGGTGGACTCGCCACCGACGTCGATGAGCGCGGCGCCCTCGCTCCGCAGCCGGACGCCGTGGGCGACCGCGGCGTCGAGATCGGCGTAGCGGCCACCGTCGGAGAAGGAGTCGGGCGTGACGTTGAGGACGCCCATCACCACCGGGGCCTGGGCCCGTACCAGATCGGTCACGACTAGACGGTACCGGTCGGCCACGGCCGCTCCGGCGCCCCCCTGACATGGGCATTGGAACAGGTGTACGATCGGTCGTCCGGGTCGAATCGGGCCGAGTCTTCGCGGGTTGTCGCAAAGGAGGGGGGGCCGTACGCTGTGGAATTGCCCAGCATCGAGATGGCGAAGCCTGGAGGGAGGGCCTAAGCGGGAAGAATCCCCCCAAAGCTCACCACTCTCCGTGGTGGGTAACGAACGTAGCGTCGCCGACGCTGCGCTGAGTGAGCACATTTCCCGCCAGGCTTGCCTACTGCACCGCCGCGGCACCGCCGGCCGCGACATGGGGAGGTTCCAGTGATCGCCTTCGAGCTCATGCAGACGGCGACGTCCGGCGTCGCGCAGGCCCTGCACACCCTGGCGACGACACCGCTCGCCGAAGAGGCTCCGAAGGGCATCGACACCAACGGCGTCGTCACCTTCTTCGCCAGCAAGATCGCGCCCATCCTGCTCGCCGTGCTCGGTGTCATCTTCATCGGCCGGGCCAGCCGGGGTGAGATCTCCAAGGTGCTCACCAGCTCGGCCATCGCGATCGTCGGCCTGGCCTTCATCGCCGGGGCGGCCACACTCTTCTTCGTCGGTGACTACCTGATCGACCTGATCTTCGAATAGGCCCGGGCGAGACATGCGGCTGCGCACCGACGACGACATCTACCGGGCTCGCCTGGTCTACCTCGGGCCGCCCGGCTACACCCTTCCCGTCCACCTGCCGTACGCCCAGTACGGCCTGTTCATGCTGCTCGTACCCCTCTACATGTTCATCCACTGGCTGTTCACGTTGCAGGTCGAGCTCTTCCCCGCCTGGGAGATCGCGCTCGCCATCGTGAGCACCTCGTTCATCTTCCGGTACGTCGACCCGGACCGGCCGGCACGGATGGTCATCCGCACCGCCCTGACCGACTGGCGACGTACCCGGGAGCCGGCCGCCGAACTGCGGGACCCCCGCCTGGTCGGCAGCCGGATCAGGATCCGGGAGGAACTGGCATGACCGGGCGTACGTCGAACGGGCAGTCGAACCACGCGGGTGAGGCGGTCGCATGAGTCGCTCTTCCACGCCGGGTTTCCCGGCCGGACGTCACAGCGCCCCGCACGGTAACCGTGCGCGGTCGCTCGACTACCCGGAGGAGGAGATCCAGGACGAGCAACCGTCCGACCCGGCCCTGGTGACCAGTCCCGGGCAGGGTGGCGTCGGCGTCTTCCAGCCGCCGCGGCCGACCAACGGCCGGGGCGTACCGCCGGTCGAGCCGAGCCCGCCGATGCTCGTCGGCGACGGCACCGACATCGACTCCCCGTTCCTCGACCTCTTCGGCGGCCCCGGCGCGCAGCCGCACCCCGGCCCGCCGCCGCCGGTGTCGTCCCCGCGTCGCGGCCGGGAGCACCCGCCGATCCCGCACCAGCCGGCGGCGCCCCCGGCCTCGGCCGCGCCGCAGCCCGCCATCGCCGCAGATACGCCGGCGGCGATCGAGGCGCCGGCCGCCGACCGCCCCGCCCGCGCCCGCGTCCCGCACCAGCCCGGCGACCGCCTGCCCGTGCTGCGCCCGCCGGCGGAGCCCGAGCCGGCCGCGGACCGACCGGTGGAGACCCCGGCGCCGCGCGTGCCGCGCGCGATGCCCGCCGAGCCGCTAACCGCGCGCGAGGCCACCGAACGCAGCCGGCGGGAGGCCGTCGAACGGGCCCGGCGGGAGGCCACCGCGCGGGCCCGCCGGGAGACCGTCGCACCGGTCCGTCCCGAGCCGACCGAGCCGGCCGAGCCGGAGTGGCCGGAGCCGGAGGAACTGCCCCGGTCGGCGCCCGCCGGGTCGTCCCGACGCGAGGTCGAGGAGCCGGCCCGGCGCGCGATCGCCGAACCGGGCCGACGCGAGCTGGCCGAGCCCGGGCCGCAGGAGCCGGCGGAACGGACATCCCGGGAGCTGGCGCCGCCGCGCCAGCGCGCGGCCAGCCGGCGCACCCCCGCCAAGCCCGTCCGGGTACGCCCCCCGAAGATCAAGTTCGGTGACCGGGACCCGTCGATCGACCTGGCGATCACCGAGATCGCCGGCCACCTGACCTTCACCCCCAACACCGTCACCGCCTGGTACTGGCTGCCCGAGGTGCGCTGGGCGTTCCGCCCGGACGCCGAACGGGAGGCGCTGCTCTCGGCGATCTCGGAGCAGTACGCCGGCCTGGCCGGGTTCCGGCTGCACCTGCGCCGCACCACCCGCCCCTTCCCGGCCGACGAGTGGGCCCGCACCATCGACGCGCACACGGCCGCGCCGCTGCCCGACGTCCCCGGCACGCCCGGCTGGGCCGACCACCTGGTCGCGGCCCAGCGGCACCTGATGTCGGTCAACCACGCCGAGGGGCAGACCTACCTCGGCGTCACCTTCGCCCGGCGCTCGCTCGGCGACTCGCTCACCGAGCGGCTGCTGCGCACCTTCGGCCGGGGCACCGCCGACGGCGAGCGCCGCAAGCTCGGCCGCACCGTCGAGCAGTTCGACGAGGTGCTGGGCGCGTTCGGCATGCGCGGCCGCCGGGTCACCGCGCAGGAGCTGGAATGGCTGCTCTACCGCTCGGTCGCGCTCTGCATGGCGCCGCCCGGCACGCTCTCCCCGGTGACCAACGGCCGGTGGGAGCGGGGTGACCTGCTCGCCCTCACCGAGCAGGTCGAGCGCTACCGCACCCCGTACGGCTCCACGGTGAAGCTGGTCAACCGGATGACCGGCGAGGAGCGGCACGTCGCCGTGCTCGCCGTCGGCCGGATGGAGCCGCTGGAGATCCCCGAGCGGCACGAGCCCTGGCTGCACTTCCACGAGCGGCTGCCCTGGCCGATGGAGATCTCCACCCGGGTCGACATTCTCGGCTCCGGCGACTCCTTCCGTAATCTCGAGCACCGGCTGCGGATGATCCGCTCCCAGCAGCTCGACTACGCCGAGCACGGCATCGACGCCCCGCCCGAGCTGGAGCGACTGGCCAAGCGGGCGCTGGTGATCGGCGACGAGATGACCACCGGCCTGCCGGTGGATTCGGCCCGCGCGCACGGCTGGCACCGGATCGCCGTCGGCGGCCGGACCAGGGAGGAGTGCCTGGAACGGGCCCGCCGGCTCATCCAGCTCTACTCCCGCGAGCTGCGCATCTCCCTGCAACACCCGAAGAACCAGGACTGGCTGGCCCGCGAGTTCATCCCCGGCGAGCCGATCGCCAACACCGGATACGTCCGGCGGATGCCGGTCAACCTGCTCGCCGCCGCGCTGCCGCAGGCCGCCTCCACCGTCGGCGACCGCCGGGGCGACCTGATCGGGCGTACCGCGGGCACCTGCCGCCGTCCGGTCTTCCTCGACCTGCATTTCCCGATGGAGGTCCGCGAACGCTCCGGCCTGGCGGTCTTCGTCGCCGAGCCCGGCGGTGGCAAGTCGACCCTGCTCGGCGCCCTGGGCTACCTGGCCGCGCGGCGCGGGGTGCAGGTGACCCTGCTGGACCCGTCCGGCCCGCTGGCCCGGCTCTGCGCGATGCCGGAACTGCGACCGTACGCACGGGTGCTCAACCTGACCGGCTCGGAGCACGGGACGCTGGCCCCGTACTCGCTCATCCCCACCCCGCTGCGCAGCGAGTTCGGCAGTGGCGCGGCAGGCGACCGGGAGTTCGAGATCGCGGTCTCCAACGCCCGAGCCGAACGCCGGATGCTCGTGCAGGACATCTGCATGATGCTGGTGCCGCCGCAGGTGGCTCGCGAGGCGTCCACCGCGACCCTGTTCCGGCACGCCGTACGCCAGGTGCCGGCGGAGGAGACCTCCACGCTGGACGACGTGGTCGCCTGCCTGCAGGGGATGGACGACGACGCCGGCCGGGAACTGGCCAACCTGCTGCTCGACACGGCCGAGATGCCGCTGGCGATGCTCTTCTTCGGCCGCCCGCCGGAGGGGCTGCTCGGCGCCGACGCGGCGCTCACCGTGATCACCATGGCCGGCCTCCGGCTCCCCGACCTCAAGATCGAACGGGAGTACTGGTCCGCTGAGGAGGCGCTGGCCCTGCCGATGCTGCACACCGCGCACCGGCTCGCGGTGCGCCGCTGCTACGGCGGGTCGATGTCGTCCCGCAAGCTGGTCGGCCTGGACGAGGCGCACTTCATGGAGGGCTGGCGCTCCGGCCGGTCGTTCCTGGTCCGGCTCGCCCGAGACTCCCGCAAGTGGAACCTCGCCGCCCTGGTCGCCTCGCAGAACCCGAAGGACATCCTCGGCCTCGACGTGCAGAACCTCGTCTCCACCGTCTTCGTCGGGCGGATCGCCGAGGACGCCGAGATCGCCTCCGAGGCGCTACGGCTGCTCCGGGTGCCGGTCGACGACGGGTACGAGGCCACCCTCGCCTCGCTCTCGGCCGTGGACGCCACCTCGGCGGACCGGCTCGGCTTCCGCGAGTTCGTGATGCGCGACGTGGACGGCCGGGTGCAGAAGGTCCGGGTCGACGTGTCGTACGTCGAGGGGCTGCTGGCACACCTGGACACCACCCCCGCCGGGGTCGCCCAGGTGGCCGGGCAACTGCCGACCGTCCTGGCTGACCTGGAGGCGTGACATGGCGAGGGCCCGGGCACGGATCGCGGCGCTCCTCCTCGCGATCGGCGTACTCGCCGGTGCCACGATCGCCTGGCCGGTGGTCGGGGCGACAGCGGCCTCGGCGGCCCCGCCGGTGGCGGCCCAGGCGGCAGCGCAACTGTGCAGCACCAAGGAGTGGCAGGCCGACTTCCGCGCCTGCGTCGCCAAGCTGCAGCAGGTCAGCGAGAACGAGATCACCTGTCGCAAACCGCCGGTCGCCTCCGCGCCGGACTCGGGTCTCGCCGGCTGGTTCGCCTCCCGGCCGGACTCCTCCAAGCTGCCCGGCCCGAAGGGCCTGTACAGCGACTACGGCTACGCTGGCTACAGCTTCAACACCTACGACGTCGAGGGTGGCTGCGCCTCAACGGTGCTGCACCCGGACTACAAGTTCACCACGACCGTCGCCAACGGCGAGTTCATGTTCGCCACGGCCATCATCGGTGCCTCGAACGCCCTGCGGGAGCGGGCGTGGGACCCGCGCTCGATGTGGGGGTGGGCCGACCCGCTGGTGGAGAAGGCGACCAAGGCCGTCTACCAGAAGGTGTTCAGCGTCTTCGGCATCGTCACGCTCTGCGTGGTGGGCCTCTACCTGCTCTGGCGCTCCCGCCAGTCGGACATGAGCAACGCGATGACCACGGCCGGGTGGGCCCTGCTGGTGATGGTCGCGGTGACCGCCCTGGCCGCCTGGCCGGTCAAGTCCGCCAACATCGCCGACGGCACGCTGATCACCTCCCTCGGCGTGGTCCATGACGCGGTGGGACCGGGTTCGAGAACCGTCCCGGCGGACAGGTGCGTCCTTCCGAACCCCGATGCCTGCGTCGACAAGCGGCCACCGGCCGTCCGGGCCAGCGACACGGCTACTGAGTCGATGCTCTACCGCAACTGGCTGCGTGGGGTGCTCGGGTCGGCGGACAGCGAAACGGCCAAGAAGTACGGACCGGCCCTCTACGACGCCAAGTCGTTCTCCTGGGAGGAGGCGGGGAAGCTCCGGCAGAATCCCGCCACCCGCGAGGCGACCATCAAGGCCAAGCAGCAACAGTGGATGACCGTGGCCGAGCAGATCAAGAAGGAGGACCCGGAGGCGTACGAATACCTCACCGGCGCCCGGGACATGGACCGGATCGGGTCCGGCTTCATCGCCGTGCTGGCCTCACTGCTCTTCGCGATGTTCGACCTGACCGCGTCGGTGCTGGTGCTGCTCGGCTTCCTGATCTTCCGCTGGGCGGTCATCGCGGCACCGATCCTGGGCACGGTCGGCCTGCTGAGACCGGCCAGCGCCGGGCTGCGGCGACTCGGGAACGCGGTCGTCGCGGCGGTGTTCAACATCGCCATCTTCGGCACCGGCGCCGCCATCTACCTCTTCGCGGTAGACCTGATCATGAGTACGCCCACCCTGGCCGGCTGGCTCCAGGTGGTGCTGGTCTGGCTCTGCGGCGTCGTCGGCTGGCTGCTGCTGCGCCCGTACCGGCGGATCACCCAACTCGGCGGCAAGGACAGCAGCGAGGCGGTCAGCTCGGCCGGCTCCTGGCACCGTCGCTTCTTCCGCGACATGCGCATCGCCGCCCGGCTCGACGTGGTGGAGCCGGGTGGCACGGCCGAGCCGGCCCTCGCCCGGCGGCGCGGACTGGCGCTGGAGCCGTCGAACCTGCGTCCCGAGGCCCGGCGGGAGGACCCGTCACACTCCTCCACCACCCTCGCCGTGCGGGAACGACCGGACGGCCGGGAGCGGGCGGACGAGACCGAACAGCCGGAGGTGCGGTCCGGTGACGGCGAGCGGCGCTCCGCACCGCGTCCGCGTCGGCAACAGCCGGCGAGCTGGACGGAGCCGGACGTGCCCGAGGAGTCGCCGTCCTTCGTCGTGTACCGACCCGACTCGGCCGAGCGAGCACCGGCCAGCACCAGGCCCAGCCCTCGGGTGCGCTCCGAGGCACGGTGACAGCGATGCGACGGGCGATCGAGTTCCTGGTGACCCGGGTCCTGCGGTCCCGGATCGGTATCGCGCTCGCGATCGCCGTGCTGGTCTTCGCGGTGATCGGGACCGCCCGCCTGGTGACCGGCCCGGTCGACCCGGCCATCGGGCTCAGCAACCGTCCGCGCGAGCCCATCACCACGGTGGACCCCATGGAGGGCGACGACGGCGTCATCGCCACACCGGTGCCCGCGTCCCCCCGGACGCGTCCCGGTGAGTTGACCCCTCAGCAGATTGCGGACCGGTTCGCCAAGGCGTGGCTCGGTGGGCCGGCCGTCACGGCGGAGAAGTGGCATTCGGACCTGCGCCCGCTGTCCACGGCGGGGCTCACCGAGAAGCTGACGGGCGCCGACCCGGCGGGGGTGCCGGCGGAGAAGGTGACCGGGGAGCTGGTTCTCCGGCCGCGCACGGAGGCCTTCGCGGAGGTCCTGGTCCCGTTGGAGACCGGGCGGCTCCGGCTTGAGTTGGTGGCGCCGGACGGGCGCTGGTTGGTGGACGCCGTGGACTGGGAGCGGGAATGACTGCCGAGCTGCCGGGGGTGGGCCAGCCGCCCCGTCGCCGACTTCGGGTCGGCGCCGTGGTCACCGCGCTGACCGCCATCCTCACCCTGCTCTGCTGCGGCGGCGGCACGGCGGCCTTCTTCCTCACCAACCTCGGCGGCGACGACCAGGATCTGGTGGCCTCGGAACAGACGTGCGGCGAGGACCACCGGGTCGACGTCACCGGCAGGATGCCGCGCATGTCCGACTACGGCGACAGCCAACTGCGCAACGCCGCCGTCATCATCAAGGTCGGGCAGGAGATGAAGGTGCCGCCCCGCGGCTGGGTGATCGCGGTGGCGACCGCGATGCAGGAGTCGGCCCTGCGCAACCTGGCGAACAGCACCGTCGCCAGCTCCCGCGACATCCCCAACGAGGGGGTCGGGCGCGACCACGACTCGGTCGGCCTGTTCCAGCAGCGGGCCGGGTGGGGCAGCGTCGCGCAGCGGATGAGCCCGGACTACGCCGCCCGCAAGTTCTACGAGAAGCTGCTCAAGGTCGACGGATGGGAGCACCTCCCGCTGACCCTCGCCGCCCAGCGGGTCCAGATCAGCGCCTACCCGGACGCGTACGCCAAGCACGAGGACACCGCCGGCCGGATCGTGAACGCGCTGGCCCAGGGTGCGGCCCGGACGGTGCGGATCGCCGACAAGACCGTCTGCGACCGGGCCTCCGCCAAGACGATCGCCGCCTCCGGCTGGACGTCGCCGATCCCCGGCAGAGTGGGCTCGGGTTTCCGGACCGCGAGCCGACCGCAGCACAACGGGGTGGACATCGGCGCGCCGAAGGGGACCACGCCGATCCACGCGGCGGCCGCCGGACGGGTGCTGGTGGCGCGCTGCGACCCCGACCACCGGGGCCGGCTCGACTGCGACGTGGACGGCTACCCCGGCAAGGGCGGCTGCGGTTGGTTCGTCGACATCCTGCACGCCGGGGGCTACATCTCCCGCTACTGCCACATGGTGGCCAAGCCGCTGGTCGTCCCCGGCCAGGAGGTGCGGGCCGGTGAGATCATCGGGCGGGTGGGCAGCAGCGGCAACTCCTCCGGCCCACACCTGCACTTCGAGGTCCACCGGGACAGTGACCGCAGCTCCCTCGGGGCGATCGACCCGGTGCCGTTCATGCTGCAACGGGGTGCGCCCCTCAACGGCTCGAGCACGAGGCAAGCGGCACGATGAGCGGTCCACTGCCGGATCCCTTCGCCGGCCAGCCCGACTGGGCGCCACTGACCCCCCGGCCGGTCGAGATCGTGCCCGCCACCGGGCGGGTCGAGCTGCGCGGCCGGCGGGTCCTGGTCGGGCTGCCCGGCCTGGGCTGGCGGGGTGACCTGCGGGCCGACGAGCGGGTGGTGCAGGGCAGCCGCACCTACGTGCCGGTGATCCCCGAGCACGAGTGGTACCGGGCCGAGTCCGACCAGGTCGAGGTGTTCGCGCCGTTGTTCCCAGTGGAGCGGGTCTGGGTCGAGACGCTCGGCGAGCGCCCGTCGCCGGGAGCGGCCGGTCGCGAGCAGGGCATCCGGCTGGTCTCGCTGGACGAGCCGGCCCACCGGATACCGACGCCGGTCTTCGAGGCCGACACGGTCAGCGGCCGGCGGGTGGTGCACGTCGAGGATTCGGTCGAGCACCGGGACCTGCGCGCGGTGACCGAGACCTACTCCGGCGCCGACGGCGATATCTGCGTCCGGGTCACCCCGGAACTTGAGTGGTACCGGTGGGCCTGGCGCGGCCAGCCACCGACCACCCTGGAGGTGCCGGTGCACCTGTTGTGGATCGAGTGAGGACTCAGCCGGCGCGGGCGGCCTCGCAAACCCTCCAGTGGTCACCCAACTGCGTGCGGAACCGCCACCTCTGACGATCGCTCTGAAGGATGCCGTCCACCGAGGCCGAGATGATCAGGTCAGCCTCGACTGCGGCGCTCCCGCCCTGCTGCTCCACGTGAAGAGCGCCCCAGCTGACGGTGATCGTGGTCGCGAAGCGCTCCTCGCGGGCCTTGAGGTCATCACGTAGGGACTGCAACGCGGGCAGCCCGCTCGGACCGCCCTCACAGACGAGCAGGCTCGCCCGCGCGTCGTTCCGGTTGACCAGATATTCGCGCAGGTAGTTGTCCACCACCACGTCGGGGGCGCTGCGGTCCGGCGCCGTGGCGCGGTCGTACAGCACGTAGCCGATCACCGCGCCGCTCACGCAGAGCAGTGCCAGCACCCCCGCGACCACGGTGAGGACCGTACGGGTCCGGCGAGGCTGCTGCGGCGGCGCCGGCGGGGCGGCAGGGGGCGCCAACTCATCCGGCGGGGTCCGCTGCGCCGGTACGCGGGAGACCTGGGAACCGGCGGGGGGCTGCACTGATTCCACCCCCTGAGGCTATCGGCTGAGCGTCCCGCACCCAATGCCCAGATCCTGCGGATCGTGACAGGACGAACCCGTGACGTGAGAGTTCGCCCCGCATTGCGACAAGACGATCCCGCACCGCCGCGCTTCCCCGGCGCGCGGTCGGACCTGGGATACCGTCGGGGCTCGGGGAGGTTTCCAACCTCGGAAAGAGGGGTGGACACGGTGGCCGGTCCGAAGTCGCGTACGAACCGTGCCGCCGCCCTGCACCGGCGGGCCGCCGCCACCGCCGTAGCCGCCGCCGGCGTGCTCGACGAGACCCGCCCGGCCCCGGCCGACCAACGCCGGCAGTACGAGCTGGCCGACCGGCTGCGGACCGCGGCGGCGGTGCTCGCGCCGGGCTGGGCCGGCGCTCCGCTGGACACCCTGCCGCCGGACACCCCGGCCGGCGAGGAGAACCCGCCGTTCGTCCGGGTCGGCACCGCGGCCCCGCTGGACGACGCCCGCTTCCCCGCGCTGGTGCCGCTGCTCGGCGCCGGCCACCTGACGCTCGACGTCGACGCCCGGGAGCCCCGGGCGGTCGGCCTGCTCCGGGCCGTACTGCTGCGGCTGCTGGCCGCGACGCCGGCCGGCTGCCTGCTGGTACGTGCGGTGGACGGCGCCAGCGCGGGCGACACCTTCGCGTCCTTCGCGCCGCTGGCCGACGCGGGTCTGCTGCCGCCGCCGGCGGTGGACGTGGCCGGCCTGCGGGCGGTGCTGACGGAGGCCGAGCAGTGGGTCTCCCCGGGCACCGGCCGGCCCCGCCGGCACGACCGGACGCTGCTGCTGGTGATCGCCGGGCTGCCGGAGCTGACCGGACCGAGCGACCTGGCCCGGATCGAGGCGCTGGCGGCCCAGGGCCGCCCCGCCGGCCTGCACCTGGTGGTTGCCGGCTGGCCCCCACCCGGCCCGTACGCGGCCCGCCCGCCGCTGCCGGAAGCCACCCGGCTGGAGCTGCGGACCGCGTACGCGCTGCTCGGCGATCCGCCCGGCAGCCCGTTCGGCGGTCCGGGCGGCGACGCGCCGGGCGGCCTGAACTCGCCGGTCTTCGTGGACGAGGACCCGGGGCCGGACCTGATCGGGCAGGTCTGCCGGCGGTTGGCCGCGCAGGTGGAGGAAGGCACCCGGCTCTGCCTGGCCGAGCTGCTGCCGCCGCCGGAGGAGCCGCTCTGGCAGGCCGGCTCGACGGACGGGCTCTCCACCACGGTGGGCGACGCCAACGGGCGGCCGGTGACCGTCGGCTTCACCGAGCTGACGCCGCACTGGCTGGTCAGCGGTCGTTCCGACGCCGGCCGGGCGGCGTTCCTCACCAACGCGCTGCTCGGCCTCGCCGCGCGGTACGGCCCGGACGAGCTGGTGCTGCACCTGGTGGACCTCGGTGACGGGGAGTCCTTCGTGGAGTTCCTGCAGACCGAGCGGGACCGCTCGTGGGTGCCGCAGGTCCGGGCCGCCGCGATGGCCGCCGACCCGGAGTACGTGCGGGACCTGTTCGACCAGTTGGCGGCGGAGACCGGCCGGCGGGAGGAGGCGGGCGCTCGGGCCGGTGGGCAGCGCTACGCGCAGCTGCGGGAGCACCAGTCGCTGCCCCGGATCGTCTGTGTGATCGACAACTTCCCGCTGCTGCTGGCGACCCGGGATCCGGTCGCCGCCGACGTGCTCGCCCGGCTGGACGGCCTGGCCCGCGCCGGGCGCGCGTACGGCATCCACCTGGTGCTGGCCGGCGCGGGTGACCTGGGCATCGGAGCGGGCCCGGCGCCGCGCGACTCGGTGCTGGGCCAGTTCCCGGTGCGAGTGGCGCTCTCCGGTGGCGGGGCGGTGCTCGCGCCCACCAACGACGCGGCGGCGGGGCTGGCGGTGGGCAGCGCGGTGGTCAACACCGCGGGCGGGCTGGGCGGGCCGCGCGGCGCCACCCGGGGTCACGAGCGGCTGGTCCGCTTCCCCGACCCGCACGACGCCCCGGAGACGATCGAGCGGCTCCGGCACCGGCTCTTCGAATCCCGTCCGGAGGGGACCATCCCGCCGGTGGTCTTCGCGGGCTGGGCCCGGCCGCTGCTGCGCAACGACCCCCGGCTGCGGGCCGCCCTGGCCGGCCGGGCCGGTGGGCCGGCCGCTCTGCTCGGCCGGGCGGTGGACGTGGCCCGGACGACGGTCGCCGTCCCGCTCGGCCCGGTGGCCGGCCGCAACCTCGCGGTCCTCGGGGCGGGTACGGGCGCGCCCGGGCTGTTGGCGAACGCCGCGCGGAGCACCGCTGCCCACCATCCGCCGGGTACCGCCCGGTTCCTGCTCGCGCCGCTGGCCGAGGGGTCCGCCGCGCTGGCGGCCGGGTTGGCGGCCGAGCTGGCGCAGCGGCAGCGGGTGGAGACGGTCGACGCGGCGGGGCTGCTGGCGGCGATGGACGGCGACGGGCCGGCGTACCTGGTGGTGTTCGGGGTGGACCTGGCGACGGCGGAGGAGCTGCCGGTGGACCGGTTGCGCACGTTGCTGCGCGAGGGTCCGCCCACCGGTATCCACCTGCTGGGCTGGTGGCGGACGGTGCCGCCGTTCGCGGCGCTGCTGGAGCCGGACGGCGAGGTCGACAAGCTGGCCGCGGTCGCCGCGGTGGACGTGCCCGGGGCGATGCTCGGCGCGGTGTTCGGCCGACCGGTGGAGTGGCGGCCGCGCCCCGGCCGGGTGGTGCTCTGGGACGGTCCGGGTGAGCGGGGCACGGTGCTGGTGCCCTTCGCCGACGGGGAGGAGCCGGCGTGAGCGGGCGGAACGAGCGGGCCGGCGCGGCGAGCGTCGACGAGGCGTCTCCGGCGGCGCCGGTCCGGCAGCGGATCGGGACCGAGCCGGTCGGCGCGGTGGCCGCCGCCTGGACGGACTACCTGGCCGCCGCGCGGCAGCTGGACGGGGTACGCCGCGCCGCCGCCACCGCCGCCGCCGAGCAGGCCCGGGCGGTGGAGGCGGCCCGGGAGGAGCTGGCCGGGTTGCACGCCCGACTGGCGCCGCAGCAGGCCGGGCTGCGCGAGCTGGGCGTACCGCCGATCACGCTGACCCCGACGCCGCCGGAGCTGACGGAGGCGGCCCGGTCGATGGTCGGTGGCCCGGCCGCCGTGCTGGCGGCGTTGCGGGTGGCCCGCGGCTGGGCGGACGCGGCCGACGCGACGCTGGCCGCGCGAGGTCCGCTGCGGCCGGCGGCCTGGCCGCCCCGGGCCCGCAACCTGCTGGTGTACGGCCCGCTGGCGCTGCTGGTGCCGATGATCCAGCTGGTCGTCCTCGTGGTCGCCGGGGCGGGCGCGGCGAGCCTCGTGGCGCTGGTCGTCGGGCTGCCGATGCCGGCGGTCGCGTTCGGGGCGGGTTGGGTGGCGGTGGGTCGGCTCTTCCCGCCGCGCCCGGGCGAGCGGCTGGACCGGACGCCCCGGCTGGGGGCGCTGACCTGCCTGGTCCCGGCGGTGGTGACGGCCAGCGTGATCATGCTGGCGCTGCTGGCCGGCTGAGACGCGACGGCCGCCCCGCCCCCAAGGGGGAGCGACGCGGCCGGTCGGGATGCTACGGGTCAGCGCGGAATGATCAGGGCCATCGCCTCGGCCCGCGACTTCGCGTCGTGCTGGAGCGTGCCCCGCACCGCGGAGGTGATGGTCTTGGCGCCACTCTTCTGGATGCCGCGCATCGCCATGCACATGTGCTCGCACTCGAGCACCACGACGACGCCGCGCGGCGCCAGCTTGCTCATCAGCAGGTCGGCGATCTGCGAGGTGAGCCGCTCCTGGACCTGCGGGCGGCGGGCGAAGACCTCGACCAGCCGGGCCAGCTTGGACAGGCCGGTGATCCGGCCGTCCGGCCCGGGGATGTAGCCGATGTGCGCGCTGCCCCGGAACGGCAGCAGGTGGTGCTCGCAGAGGCTCATCACGTCGATGTCCCGGACGAGCACCAGCTCCTGGTGGTTGGCCTCGAAGGTGGTGCTGAGCACCTGGGCCGGGTCGACCCGGAGACCGGCGAAAAGCTCCGCGTACGCCCGGGCCACCCGGGCCGGGGTCTGCTGGAGTCCGTCCCGGTCGGGGTCCTCCCCGACCGCGATGAGGATCTCCCGGACGGCCTTCTCGATCCGGGCGAGGTCCATGGTGTCCTCGATCGGGCGGCCGGTCAGCTTGCCGCTGATCAGCCGGGCCGCTACGTAGTCCAGGGCCTCGTCACCGTCGGGCTCGGTCGACGAGGCGGCCAGCCCCGAGTTCTCGGGGCTGGCCGCGGCGTCCGTGTTCAGTGGGTACCGTCCGAGTTGTTCGAGCCGCCGACCGACGCGCCGTCGGCCTGCGCCTGGGCCTTGAGCCTGTCCTTCTCGGCCGGGGTGAGCACCGGGGGCTCGGTGGAGGGCTGACGCTTGCCGAAGCCGTTGTAGGGGGCCATCGGCGGGCGCTTCGCCACCCGGGCGCAGATCCGGGCCATGTCGGCGGTGGAGAGGGTCTCCTTCTCCATCAGCTCCAGGACGATGTTGTCCAGGACGTCCCGGTATTCCACCAGGATCTCCCAGGCCTCGTCGTGAGCCAGCTCGATCAGGGCTCGCATCTCGCCGTCGATCTCGGCCGCCACCACGTCGGAGTAGTCCCGCTCGTGGCCCATGTTGCGGCCGAGGAACGGCTCGTCGCCGCTGGTGCCGTACTTGATCGCACCGAGCTTGGAGCTCATGCCGTACTGGGTGATCATCGCGCGGGCCAGCTGGGTGGCCTTTTCGATGTCGTTGCCGGCACCGGTGGTCGGCTCGTGGAAGACCAGCTCCTCGGCGGCCCGGCCACCCAGCGCGTACGCCAGGGTGTCGACCATCTCGGCGCGGGTCTGGGTGTACTTGTCCTCGGTCGGCAGCACCAGGGTGTGGCCCAGCGAGCGACCGCGGGACAGGATCGTCACCTTGTGCACCGGCGCCGCGTGCGGCAGCGCCCAGGCGACCAGCGCGTGGCCACCCTCGTGGTACGCGGTGATCTTCTTCTCCTGGTCGCTCATCACCCGGGTCCGGCGCTGCGGACCGGCGATCACCCGGTCGATCGACTCCTCCAGGGAGTCGTTGGTGATCGCCCGCTGGTCCTTGCGGGCGGTGAGCAGTGCCGACTCGTTGATCACGTTGGCGAGGTCGGCGCCGCTGAAGCCGGGGGTACGCCGGGCCACCGAGTCGAGGTCGACGTCGGGGGTGAACGGCTTGCCCTTGGCGTGCACCCGCAGGATCGCCTTGCGGCCCTCCATGTCGGGGGCGTCCACCGGGATCTGCCGGTCGAAGCGGCCCGGGCGCAGCAGCGCCGGGTCGAGGATGTCCGGCCGGTTGGTGGCGGCGATCAGGATGACCCCGCCCTTGGTGTCGAAGCCGTCCATCTCGACGAGCAGCTGGTTGAGGGTCTGCTCGCGCTCGTCGTGGCCGCCGCCCATGCCGGCACCACGGTGCCGGCCGACCGCGTCGATCTCGTCGACGAAGACGATCGCCGGGGCGTTCGCCTTGGCCTGCTCGAAGAGGTCGCGGACCCGGCTGGCGCCGACACCGACGAACATCTCCACGAAGTCGGAACCGGAGATCGAGTAGAACGGCACCCCGGCCTCGCCGGCCACCGCGCGGGCGAGCAGCGTCTTACCGGTACCGGGCGGGCCGAAGAGCAGCACGCCCTTGGGGATCTTGGCGCCCAGGGCCTGGTACTTCGCCGGGTTCTGCAGGAAGTCCTTGATCTCGTGCAGCTCCTCGACGGCCTCCTCGGCCCCCGCCACGTCCGCGAACGTGGTCTTCGGCGTGTCCTTGGTGATCATCTTCGCCTTGGACTTGCCGAAGTTGAGCACCCGGGAGCCGCCGCCCTGCATCTGCGACATGAAGAAGATCAGCAGCAGCACCAGCAGGGCGATCGGGAGCAGGTTGACCAGCAGGCTCACCCAGATGCTGTCGGACGACACCTTGGCGTCGGCCGGACCGGTGACCCGGTTGGCCGCCTTCGCCGCGAGGACGTCGTTCCAGACCTCGTCGCCGACCTCGTACGGGAACTGGGCCTCGATCCGGTCGGTCGTGGTGTCGCCGAACTTGGTCTTCTGGGCCAGGTTGAGCTGGAGCGTCTGCTCCTTGTCCTGGAAGACGACCTTGTTGATCTTGGCGGTGTGGAGCTGGTCGAGCGCAACGGAAGTGTCCACGCGGTGGTAGCTGGGACCAGCGGTGAACAGCTGACTGAGCACAACGGCGCCGAGGATGACCAGGATGATCCAGACCACCGGTCGGCGGAAGAAACGCGTACGTTCCATGCTGTTGTCGAGCGCCGAGACGCCCGCATCCTCCTGATCGACGTCCTGACCGTCTGAATGGTGTCGCCGCGTTGGCGGCGCCGAGCCGCCGTGCGGGCCGGCCTCGACCCCGAGGCGCGAACTGCCGCGCCGCGGTCATTCGACGGTACACCGTGTGCGCCAGGAGTGAGCTTCTGAGCCCAGCACTTACGCGGACGGCGAACCGGGGTTCAGCCGGCGTGGCGGGAGCTCCGCACCCGGCCACCCGACCGCCGGTCACACACCAGTCGAGGGGTCGGGCGTGGAGATTGCCTCCACGCCACCGGCACCTACCGTAGTCCGATTTGCTGAGAGCCCGCTGAACGTCCGCTCGATGGACACCGATACGAGCAGCTCTCAGCCCGATCGGGCGGGACCACCGCCGGGCCGGCGGCGGGCGGGGACCCGGCCGGCGACGGGCTCAGGCCCGGGCGTAGACCTCCGGCTTGAGCACGCCGACGTAGGGCAGCTCGCGGTAGCGCTCGCCGAAGTCGAGGCCGTAGCCGACCACGAACTCGGTCGGGATGTCGAAGCCGACGTACTTCACCGGGACGGGGACCTTCACCGCGTCCGGCTTGCGGAACAGGGCGACCACCTCGACGCTGGCCGCGGAGCGGGACTCCAGGTAGCGCAGCAGCCAGGAGAGGGTGAGCCCGGAGTCGACGATGTCCTCGACCACGACCACGTGCCGGCCGGCGATGTCCCGGTCCAGGTCCTTGAGGATGCGGACCACGCCGGAGGAGGTGGTGCCCTGGCCGTACGAGGAGATGGCCATGAAGTCCAGCTCGGCCGGCGGGCCGTTGCGGCCCAGCGCCCGGGCGAAGTCGGCCATGAACATGATCGCGCCCTTGAGCACGCAGACGAGCAGGAGACCGTCCTCGACGCCGGCGTAGTCCGCCGAGACCTGCTTGGCCAGTTCCGCGGTCTTCTCGCGGATCTGCGCCTCGGAGATGATCACGTGATCGATGTCGGCGTCGTACCAGGAGCCGTCAGCCATGACTCCTAGCCTGCCGTACGCCGGCTGGCCTCCGTCGGCGGGGCCGCCCCTTTTGGAGCGGTCCCGCCAGGGATTTTTTCGGCAATCCGGACCAATCACCTCAGCAGGTACGGGACTGCCAGCGGCGGCCCTGGTCGGTCGGCTTCCAGTCGGCCGAGTCGTGGCTGTCCGCGGTGAGGCCGGCGGCCGAGGCGACGGCCAGACCGACGAGGAAGAGCAGAAGCAGCAGGAGTTCCATGGCGGCGCTCGCTTTCGCGTTGTTTGGACTGTTATCGCCGCCGGTGCGCACCGGACTGGTACCAGTTTCCGCCCGCCCCTGGAGCCGGACAGTGGCAGGAATGCCATTGCCCCTCGATTTCCTGCCACCGCTGGGGTTACCCTCGTCACATGCTCCGATCCGTCGCCGTCCTCGCGCTCGACCAGGTCGCCCCGTTCGAGCTCGGCGTGCTCGCCGAGGTCTTCGGCACCGACCGCACGGCGGACGGGTTCCCCGGCTACCGGTTCGCCGTCTGCACCGCCGACGGCGGCCCCGTCCGGACCTCCTCCGGCTTCGGGCTGACCCCGCACGCCGACCTCGGCCCGGTCGAGGAGGCCGACCTGGTCGCCGTGCCGGCGCACAGCCAGGGCTGCGCGGTGCCCGAGCCGGTGCTGGACGCCCTGCGCCGGGCCGCCGACCGGGGGGCGTACCTGCTCAGCGTCTGCTCGGGCGCGTTCGTGCTGGGCGCGGCCGGGCTGCTCGACGGCCGGGAGTGCACCACCCACTGGCGGTACGTCGACGAGCTGCAACGCCGCCACCCGGCGGCCCGGGTCCGGTGCAACTCGCTCTACGTCGCCGACGGGCGGGTGCTCACCAGCGCCGGCACCGCCGCCGGCATCGACGCCTGCCTGCACCTCGTCCGCCAGGAGCACGGCTCCGCCACCGCCACCCGGCTGGCCCGCCGGATGGTCGTCCCCCCGCACCGCGACGGCGGCCAGTCCCAGTACGTCGAGGCGCCGATCCCGGTCACGCCGGAGGCCCCCACGCTGGAGCCGGTGCTCAGCTGGCTGATCGGGCACCTGGACCGGCCGACCACGGTGGACGAGTTGGCCGCCCGGGCCGGCATGTCGGCGCGGACCTTCGCCCGCCGGTTCCGGGCCGAGACCGGCACCACCCCGCACGACTGGCTCACCAACCAGCGGGTGCTGCTGGCCCGCCGCCTGCTGGAGGAGACCCGGCTCAGCGTCGACACCGTCGCCGACCGGGCCGGCTTCGGCGACGCCGCCGCGCTACGCCACCACTTCACCCGCCGCGTCGGCACCACCCCCCACGCCTACCGCACCACCTTCCGCGACCGCGTAACCACCACCTGACCCAGCCCAGCCCACCACCAGGCCAGCACCCCAACCAGGCCAGCACCCGCCAACCACGCCGAGCACCGGGCGAACGAAGCGGAGCATTGGGGCGCACAACCCGTGCCGTCCGGGTTGTCGAGCACCACCTGGCCGGTGCGTTCGGCGCCACCGCCACAGATGACCCCACCCGCCGACGCGGGACCGCCCAGCCCGACCCGCACGGGTTTCGCCGGAGCCCGACCCGCGCAGGGATCAAGCCTGACCGCCCGGAGCGGGTCGGGCTCCGGCGAAACCCCACCCCGAGCCCGACGAACCGCAAGAGTCAGAACCGCCAACCCAACAACGCGAAGGTCAGAACCCGACCGCGGCCCCGTCCACCCGAGACTCCGACCCCACCACGTACCCGCCCGACGAAGCACGCCACACCGCCTGCCCGTACCCGAACACCGAAGGCTCCGAAGCGACGGTGACCTCGTGCCCCCGCGAGCGCAACCCCGCGACCAGGCCGGGCACCGCCGCCAGCGCCGGCTCGACCAGCAGGGTCCGGCCGGCGTGCCAGTACCAGCGGGGAGCGTCCAGCGCGGCCTGCGGGTCGAGGCCGGCGTCCAGGGTGGCGGAGACGAGCTGGACGTGCCCCTGCGGCTGCATGTGCCCGCCCATCACGCCGAACGGTCCGACCGGCGTTCCGTCGCGGGTCAGGAAGCCCGGGATGATGGTGTGGAAGGGCCGCTTGGCCGGCCCGACCACGTTCGGGTGCGCCGGGTCGAGCCGGAAACCGAGGCCCCGGTTCTGCAGCGCGAAGCCGTGGCCGGGCAGCACCACCCGGGAGCCGAACGCCAGGTAGGTGGACTGGATCAGGCTGACCATCATCCCGCCCGCGTCGGCGGTGCACAGGTAGATCGTGCCGCCGCGCTCCGGGTCGCCGGCCACCGGGTCGCCGGCCCGGTCGGTGACCAGGGCCCGCCGGGCCGCCGCGTAGCCGGGGTCGAGGAGAGCGGCGGTCGGCACCGGGGCCCGCTCCGGGTCGGCCACGTGGGCGTGCGCGTCGGCGAAGCCGAGCTTGACCGCCTCGATCTGGCGGTGCAGCCGCTCCCCGGCGTCGCGCGTGCCGAGGTCCGTGCCGTCCAGGATGTTCAGCGCGAGCAGGGCGGCGATCCCCTGCCCGTTGGGCGGAAGCTCCCAGACCTCGTGCCCCCGGTAGCGGGCGCTGACCGGGTCCACCCAGGTGGAGGCGTGCCGGGCCAGGTCGTCGTCGGTGAGCAGGCCACCCGTGCGGGCGGCGTGGGCGTCGAGCGCGGCGGCGATGTCGCCCCGGTAGAAGTCCTCCGCGCCGGTCTCGGCGATGCGGCGCAGGGTGCGGGCCGCGTCCGGGTTGCGCCACCGCTCGCCGGGGCGCGGCGCCCGCCCGTCGATGGTGAACACCCGGTCGAACTCGGCGTACTCCTCGCCGCCCGGCTCGACCCGGGCGGCCAGCGCGCGGTCCCAGCTGGCGGCGGTGCCGGTGGCGACCGGGTAGCCGTGCTCGGCGTAGGAGATCGCGTCGGCGAAGAGCTCCGCGAAGGGCAGCGACCCGAACCGGTCGTGCAGGTCCCGCCAGCCGGCCGGCGCGCCGGGCACGGTCACCGGCAGCCAGCCCCGGGCCGGCATCGCCGGACCGCGCGCCTGCGCGCCGCCGAGCGCGTCCGCCGCCGCCGGCAGGTTGCCTCCGGTCGCGGCGAGCACCACCTCCCGGGTCAGCGCGGCCGGGGACCGGCCGGAGGCGTTCAACCCGTGCAGCCGCTCGCCGTCCCAGACGATCGCGAACAGATCACCGCCGATGTCGTTGGAGGGCGGCTGCACCACGGTGAGCGCGATCGCCGTGGCCAGCGCGGCGTCGACGGCGTTGCCGCCGCGCCGCAGCACGGCCAGACCCGCGGCCGCCGCGAGCGGCTGGCTGGTCGCGACGGCACCGTTGGGGGCATGGAGCGGCTGTCGGGGGTACGCCATCCGCCATGTCTACCGCCTCCGGCGGCTCCCGGGGAGCGTCGGCGTCGCCCCCTCATGATCGGAAAGCAGAAACCAACACGACACGCCGTCAGATCCGCCGGAGAACGTCATCCGCTCATGGATCCGGCTCAACCGGCGACGACGCGTTTCAGCCGGGCCCTCCGCCGAGCGGAAGCAGTCGGCCGGCCCTGCGAGCCACCCGCAGCCCACCCGGCAGGTGCGTCGCGCCTTGCCCATGCCAGTCGGTGACCAGCGCTTCCAGCGCGGCCACGTGCCGGTGCGACAGGGCGGCCGGCGACGCGCCCAGTTCACGAGCCCAGGCGTGCAGCACCCGGGTTCGCACCGCCGTCGGCAGGGCGGCCAGGGCCGCCACGGAGAGTCCCCCGCCGACGGCCCGCACGGCGACGACCACCCCACCACCGACGGGCCCGTCCCCGAGCGATGCTTCCAGGGGCGGGGCGGCGAGCGCGGCGGTGGCCAGGTCGTCCAGGGCGGCGGTGTCGGCGGCCACCAGCCGGGCGGTCCGGGCCAGGTTGTCCAGCACCCCCGGGCCGAGCGCCCGCAGCAGCACCGGCAGCACGTCGGTGCGTACCCGGGCGCGGGCGTACGAGGGGTCGGCGTTGTGCGGGTCGTCCCACGGGGTCAGCCCGAGCGCGGCGCACGCCTTGCGGGTGTCGGCCCGGGTGACGTCGAGCAGCGGGCGCAGCAGCGGCACCCCGTCCAGCTCACGGCGCTCGGGCATGCCGGCCAGCCCACGCGGTCCGGCGCCCCGGGCCAGCGCGAGCAGCACCGTCTCGGCCTGGTCGTCGCGGGTGTGACCGACCAGCAGCGCCGCCGCGCGGTGCCGCCGGGCGGCGTCGACCAGCGCCTGGTAGCGGGCCTCGCGGGCGGCCGCCTCCGGGCCGCCGGGGCGCCCGGCCACGGTCACCGGCACCGCCTCGACCGGGTCGAGACCGGCCTCGACGGCCCACCGGGCCACCGCCTCGGCCCGCCCGGCGGAGCCCTCCTGCAACCCGTGGTCCACGGTCACCAGACCGGCCCGCCGGCCCAGGCGGGGCGCCACGAAGGCGGTCGCGGCGGCCAGCGCGAGCGAGTCGGCCCCGCCGGAGCAGGCCACCAGCACCGGCCCGTCGGCCGGCAGCGCGGTCAGCGCGCGGCGGACGGCGATCCGGATCGCGGCGACCGGCGGGGCGAGGGCGGCCACGGCCGTCCGCTCAGCCGGCGGTCGGAGTGGCGCCGGCCGGCCCGTGCACCCGGGCCACCCAGGCGTCCGGGTTGTTCAGCTCGTCCAGCCGGGGCAGGGTCAGCGGGGAGCCGAAGATCTTGTTGAAGCCCTCCATGCCGACCCGGTCGACCACGCCGTGCACGAACTTGCGGCCCTCGGCGTACTGGCGCATCTTGACGTCGACGCCGAGCAGCCGGCGGATCGCCTTCTCCAGCGGGTTGCCGGCCTCGCGGCGTCGGTTGAACCCCGCCCGGATCCGCTCCACGCTCGGGATGACCTGCGGCCCGACGCCGTCCATCACGAACTCGGCGTGCCCCTCCAGCAGGGTCATCAGCGCGGTGAGCCGGTCCAGCACGGCCCGCTGGGCCGGGGTCTGCACGATGTCCAGCACGCTGGTGCGGCTCTCCGGGTCCTTGATCGCGTCGGAGAGGGTGGCGACGCCCCGGCGCAGCCGCTCCAGCAGGTGCTCGTTGCCCTGCGCGGCGTCGACGAAGGCGTTCACCTCGCCGAGGAAGTACGCCCGCATCCAGGGCACCGAGGTGAACTGGGTGCGGTGGGTGACCTCGTGCAGGCAGACCCAGAGCCGGAAGTCGCGCGGGTTCGCCTCCAGCTTCCGCTCCACCTCGACGATGTTCGGCGCGACCAGCAGCAGCTGGCCCGGGTCGGCGGAGAACACCTCGTACTGGCCGAGGACCCGGCCGGAGAGGTAGGCGAGCACCGTGCCGGCCTGCATCCCGGTCAGCCGGGAGCCGATCGCCTCGGTGAGCGGCCCGGGACGCTTGTCGCCGGAGAGCCGGTTGACCAGCGGGGTGATCACCTCACGCAGGCCGGCGATGTTGGCGGACGCCCAGTCCCGGCGGTCCACCACCCGTACCGGCGGGTGGGTCACCTGCGAGCGCAGCCCGGTGTAGTCGGCGACGTGCCCGGCCGCCTCCTCGGTGAGCCGTCGCAGGTCGACGACCACGTCGGTGGCCTCGGCGTACGACACCCGGGGGCCCGACTTGCTCAGCGCCCCCGCGGTCGCGGCGGCCAGATCCCAGTCCACGAACTGCGCCATGCACCCACCGTACCCGCGCCGGAACACCCCGGCCCGGCGTGCGAGCAGGGGTTCCGGCGCGGTCGGGGTCAGCGGCAGCCGCAGCCGGCCAGGGCACCGGCGATCCGGTCGAGGGCCTGACGGCTGACGTCCGAGTCGACGGCCGGGGCCCGGTCGGTGAGGACCGCGAAGGTGAGCAGCCGACCCTCGGCCGTGGTGACCAGCCCGGCGATGGCGTGCACCCCGCTCAGCGTGCCGGTCTTGGCCCGGACCACCCCGGCGCCGGCGGCGGTCGCGTCGACCCGGTAACGGTCACCCAGGGTGCCGGACCAGGCGCCGACCGGCAGGCCGCCGAAGATGGCGCCCAGGTCCGGCTGGTCGCCCTTGCCGGCGAGTGCGATCAGGTCGGTGAGCAGGGACGGGCTGATCCGGTTGTTCCGGGACAGCCCGCTGCCGTCGGAGAGGCTGATCTCGTCGGCCGGCAGGCCCAGCTCGCCGATGACCTCGTCCATCGCCGCCGCCCCACCGACGAAGCTCGCCGGCTGGTTGCGGGCCAACGCCACCTGCCGGGCCAGCGCCTCGGCGACCACGTTGTCGCTGTCGCTGATCATGATGTCGACCAGCCGGATCATCGGCAGCGACTCGACCTTGCCCAGTTCGGTGCCGGGCGCCGGGGCGCCGGTGGCCGCGGCCCCGCCGGCCGGCGGGGCGGTGCCCGAGGTGACCTGGGCGTCCCCGCCGAGGCCGAGGAGCCGGGCGAAGGAGCGGCCGGCGGTCAGGTCGGGCCGCGGGACCCGCTCGGCCGCGCCGTGGGTGTCGTCGAAGGTCTTCCGGGCCGCCTCGGGGTCGCTGCGCGCGCCGTCGGTCATCAGCGCGGTGATCGACGCGCCGTAGCCGCCGGTCGGGATGTCGTCGTCCCAGCCGGGGCCGTGCACCGGGCCGGGGAAGAGCGAGGAGTCGACCACGACCTTGGTCGGAGCGGTGCCGCCGAGCGCCTGCTTCACCTGCTTGGCCAGCGTGTCCAGGCGGGCCGCGCCGCGGTAGAAGCCCTTGCCGTCCACGGCGAGGGTCGGGTCGCCGCCGCCGACGAGCACCACCTCGCCCGGGTTCGCCCCGGCCACCGCCCGGGTGGGGATGCGGTACCCGGGGCCGCGGGCCTCCAGCACGGTCACGCCGGTCGCCAGCTTGGTCACCGAGGCGGGCACCGTGCCGTCGTCGCCGCCCCGGGCGTAGATGGACTGCCCGGTGGTCAGGTCGGCCACCGAGATGTTCACCCGGCTGCCGAGGGCGGCCGCCCCGAGCAGGGGCTCCACGGCGGCGCGTACCCCGGCGGAGGTGGGCTGCGGGGCGTTGGCGTCGGGGCCGGCGAGCACCGGCGACGGGTCGGGCTCCGGCGCCTGGGCGGCGGCGGCCGGTCCGGCGGCGTCGTCGCCCAGCCACCCGGCGACCGGCCCGGGACGGAGCACCACGGCGACCCCGGCCAGCACGAGCAGCAGCACCGTGGCGAGTACCGCGACCGGCAGCAGCCGGCGACGCCGGCGCGGCGCGGGGGGCGGCGGAGCCAGCGGGCCGGCGCCCGCCGGCGGCGGGGAGACGGGCATCGAGCCGGCCGGGGAGACCGGACCGGCCGACGGCGAGACCGGCGCGGCGCCGTAGAGGTGCCCCTGGCCGGCGCGGTGGACCTGGCCGGGCCCGGTGGCCGGGGCGTCCCAGGTAGGCGGCTGGACCCGGGCCGACCCGGCGGCCGACGGCGGCCCGGACGGCACGCGGGCGGAGCCGGCGGCGGGACGGCCGGGCGGGTTCACCTCGGGGAACCGGCCGGCGTTGCGGGGATCGCCCGGCCAGGCCGGCGGAACCGGCCCCGACGGGGACTGCCCGGCGCCGGTCCCGGGCGGGGCAGACCGGTCGGCCGGGTGCGCACCGGGCACCGGGACCCGTCCGCTCGCGGATCCACCGGACCCGCGCCCGTCAACCCCCTCCGGGCGGTAGTGTGAATCTTCCCTCCCCACGACCCCCTCCTCCCGCCTCCGGAACCAGCCTGGGTGACACTACTTCGGTCCGAAGACTATGCGGCGTCCGGAGCCGGTGGGTGGCCAATCACCCGTACCGGGGGCGTCTGTGGTTCCGTTCAGCCAGCGTGGGCAGACGAGGGAGCGTGGGAGATGGATTTCGACGTCACGGTTGAGATCCCGAAGGGTCACCGAAACAAGTACGAGGTGGACCACGTGACCGGCCGGATCCGGCTGGACCGCACCCTCTTCACGTCGACCCAGTACCCGGCCGACTACGGCTTCATCGAGGGCACCCTCGGCGAGGACGGCGACCCGCTGGACGCGCTGGTGCTCGTCCCCGAGCCGACCTTCCCGGGTTGCCTGATCCGCTGCCGCACGATCGGCATGTTCCGGATGACGGACGAAAAGGGCGGCGACGACAAGGTCCTCTGCGTGCCCTACGAGGACCCGCGCCAGGAGCACCTGCGCGACATCCACCACCTGGGCGAGTTCGACCGGCTGGAGATCCAGCACTTCTTCGAGGTCTACAAGGACCTGGAGCCGGGCAAGTCGGTCGAGGGTGCCACCTGGGTGGGCCGGGTCGAGGCCGAGGCCGAGATCCGCGCGTCGTACCAGCGGGCCAAGGACGCCGAGGAGCACGGCGACACCGCGCACTGACACCAGCACGTCGGCGAAGGGCCCGGGGGTGACCGCGGGTCCTTCGCCGTCCGCTCGGCCGAGTCAGCCGAGCAGGCCGCGCGCGGCGTCGTAGAGGCCCAGCACCGCGCAGGCCACCGGCACGACGGAGACCACCAGCGCGGTGTCGGTCAGGTCGGCCATCCGACCGACGTACGGCGACACCGGCCGCCGGGCGTACGTGGTGCCGGCCGCCACGGCGGTGAGCGCCACCAGCAGCCCGCCCACGGTCAGCGCCAGCACTCCGGCATCGCCGGCCCCGGCGGCCAGCGCCACGCCGAGCACCGCGAACCCGGCCAGCCCGGCCAGCACGGGCGGCACCCGGTGGCGGACCGCCACGAAGAGCCGGGAGCGCAGCAGCAGCACCGCCGAGACGACGGCCAGCAGCAGCCGCCCGGCCAGCCCGCCGGTGACGCCGAGCACCAGCGCCGCGGCGAGCGCCAGCGCGCCTTGCCCGATCAGCATCCCGGTCAGCATCTCCTCGGTCCGGGCCACCGCCGCGTGCACCCGCGCCCGGTCGGGCAGGTCCCGCACGCCGTCCGGGCCGCCGGTCGGGCCGGTCGGCAGGGTGATCGGCGGCAGCGGCATCTTGCCCAGCCGGATCGCCAGCAGCGGCAGCCCGCCGAGGGCGAAGACCAGCACGCAGAGCAGCACCGCCGCGGTCTCGGCCGGCCCGAGCAGGAGCCCGCCGAGGGCGGCCGCCGCGCCGACGGCGCCGAGGGTCGCGCCGGCCACGAAGACCCGTAGCCGGGTGGCGGTGCCGAGCAGGCCGAGCACCGACACCAGCAGCAGCGCCACCGCGCCGGCCAGCAGCTCGGGGGCGCCCAGCCAGGGCAGCGGCCGGAACGCACCGACCGGGTCGCCGGAGCTGACCGCGAGGGCGCCGGCCGCCGCGGCGTACGGCAGCGCGTACCCGCCGAGGGTGGCGCCGGTCGGGCCGTCCCCGTACGCCCGGGAGGCGACCGTGCCGGCGAGCGCGAGCAGCAGCGCGACGGTGACCGCCAACGGCCAGCCGGCCCGGTGCTGCGGCCCGCCGGCCAGGACGGCGACCAGCCCGACGGCCAGCGGCACGCCCGCGCCCGCGAGCGCGGCGGCCCGGGTGGCGGTGGGCGACCAGGCGCTGCCGCGCCGGCGGGCGCCGTCGGCGATCGCCTCCACCACGTCGTCGTACTCCAGCTCGGGCCACTCGGCGTGGGCCGGCACGAGGTGCAGCACCTCGCCGTCGCGCACCCCTTGGGGAAGCAGCGCCTGCGCGGTCGCCAGCACCGCGCCGTCGGTGCGGCGCAGCACCCAGCCGCCGTGCCGCTCGCCGTCGTCGGCCAGCCCTTCGCCGGCGTGCCGCAGCACCTCGGGCAGCAGCTCGGCGAGGGGCACCTGCTCCGGCAGGGCCACGTCGACGCGTCGTTGCGGAGCGCTGATGGTGACCCTTGCCAGCCCGGTAGTCATCGACTGATCTCCATATCGAGCGGGAGCGGTGGCTGACGGACGACAGGACTTTACCTACCATGAGCCAGGCTCGGGTTACCGAGCGCCACCTTGGAGGGTCAGTGTCCACTGTCGTCATCAAGCGACCACCGCGCCGTCCGGCACCGGAGATACCGGTCGGTGAGCTGCCCGTCGAGGCGCCACCGGAGATCCCCGCGGTGGCCGGTGGCCGCTGGCAGCAGGCGCTGATGGTGCTGCCCATGCTGGGCGGCACGGTGGCGATGGCGATGATGTTCGGCCGGGGCGGCGGCGCCTACTCCTACGTGGTGGGCGGCATGTTCGGGCTCTCCTCGGTGGCGATGCTGGTGACCTCGTGGGGCAGCGCCGCCGGCACCCCGAAGAAGTCGGAGATGATGGCCGCTCGCCGCGAGTACCTGCGGCACCTGGCCGCGCTGCGCCGCCGGGTCCGGCAGACGGCCGGGCAGCAGCGGGCCGGGCTCTTCTACCGGCACCCGGACCCGGGTCGGCTCTGGTCGACCGTCGACAGCCACCGGGTCTGGGAGCGCCGACCGGGCGACCCGGACTTCGCCGTGGTCCGGGTGGCCGTCGGCCCGCAGACCCTGGCCACGCCCCTGATCCCACCGGTCACCCGGCCGCTGGAGGAGCTGGAACCGATGACCGCGGGGGCGCTGCGGCGCTTCCTCGACGCGTACTCGGTGGTGCCGGACCTGCCGGTGGCGCTGTCGATGCGCAGCTTCGCCCGGGTCTTCGTCCGCGGCGAGGCCGGGGACGCGCGGGGCGGCACCGGCTCGCCCGGCGCGCAGGCGCTGGCCCGGGCCATGGTCACCCAGCTCGCCGTCTTCCACGCTCCGGACGAACTGCTCATCGCGGTCTGCGCCGGGCCGGAACGGCGGGCGCTCTGGGAATGGGTCAAGTGGCTGCCACACGCCCACCATCCCGGCCGCACCGACGCGCTCGGCCCGGTCCGGCTGGTCACCAGCTCCGCCGCCGAACTGGAACGGCTGCTCGACGAGGTGCTGGCCAGCCGGTCCCGGTTCAGCCCGGCGGGCCCGGCCACCGACGGGCCGCACGTGGTGGTCCTGCTCGACGGCGGCGACCTGACCGGGGCGACCGAGCTGGCCGGGGACGGCGGCATCGACGCGGTCACCGTCATCGACCTGGACACCCCGCCACCGCGGCTGCTCGACCGCTTCGCCCTCCTGCTGGAGTTGCGCGGCGACCGGCTGCACTCCCGGTCGGCCGAGGGCCACGCCGAGGTGGGCACCGCCGACCGGCTGGAGGTCGCCGACGCCGAGGCGGTGGCCCGCCGGCTCGCGCCGCTGCGGCTGGCCACCACCGTACGCGGGGGCGAGACCGCGCCCGGGGCCGAGCTGGGCCTGCCCGAGCTGCTCGGCATCGGCGACCCGGAGGGCTTCACCGCCGAGCAGGGCTGGGCGCCCCGCTCGGGGCGGGACCGGCTGCGGGTGCCGATCGGGGTCGGTGCCGACGGCGGCGCGATCGAGCTGGACCTGAAGGAGTCGGCGCAGGACGGCATGGGTCCGCACGGCCTGCTGATCGGCGCGACCGGCTCCGGCAAGTCGGAGCTGCTGCGCACCCTGGTGCTCGGTCTGGCCGCCACGCACAGCTCGGAACAGCTCAACTTCGTACTGGTCGACTTCAAGGGCGGCGCCACCTTCGCCTCCTTCGACCGGCTGCCGCACACCGCCGCCGTGATCACCAACCTCGCCGACGCGCTGCCGCTGGTGGACCGGATGGTGGACGCCATCAACGGCGAGCTGATGCGCCGCCAGGAGCTGCTGCGCCGGGCCGGCAACTTCGCCAGCCTGCGCGACTACGAGCGGGCCCGGGCCGCCGGCACCCCGCTGGCCCCGCTGCCCTCGCTGCTGCTGATCTGCGACGAGTTCTCCGAGCTGCTCTCCGCCAAGCCGGACTTCATCGACCTGTTCGTCCAGATCGGACGGCTGGGCCGGTCGCTCGGGGTGCACCTGCTGCTGGCCAGCCAGCGCCTGGAGGAGGGGCGGCTCCGAGGCCTCGACACCCACCTGTCGTACCGGATCGGGTTGCGCACCTTCTCGGCGCTGGAGTCCCGGACGGTGCTCGGGGTGCCGGACGCGCACGAGCTGCCCCGCTCGCCCGGGCACGGCTACCTGCGCGCCGGTACCGACCCGCTGGTCCGGTTCAAGGCCGCGTACGTCTCCGGTCCGGTCCGCCGGCGGGGCGCGGCGACCGGCGGCGGCGCGGGCGGCGGCACCCGGCTGCTCACCTTCTCCACCCACCTGGTGCCGGTACCGGAGCCGGCCACCCCGGCGCCGCCCGCCGTCGAGGAGGAGACGGAGAACCTGCTCGACGTGCTGGTCGGCCGGCTCGCCGGGCAGGGCCCACCGGCGCACCAGGTCTGGCTGCCCCCGCTCGACACCGCGCCCGCGCTGGACGAGCTGCTCGGGCCGGCGGCCGTCGACCCGCAGCGCGGCCTCACCGTGGCCAACCCGGAGCTGCACGGCGCGCTCCAGGTGCCGGTGGCCGTGGTGGACAAGCCCTTCGAGCAGCGCCGCGACCTGCTCTGGTTGGCGCTGGATGGCGCGGCCGGGCACGTGGCGGTGGTCGGCGGGCCGCAGAGCGGCAAGTCGCACCTGCTCCGCACGCTGATCTGCGCGCTGGCGCTCACCCACACGCCGGCCGAGGCGCAGGTCTACTGCCTGGACTTCGGCGGTGGCGGGCTCGCCGCGCTGCGCGACCTGCCGCACGTCGGTCAGGTGGCGGGGCGGTCCGACCCGACGGTGGTGCGCCGGACCATCGGCGAGATCGCCACCCTGCTCGCCGAGCGGGAGCGCCGCTTCGCCGAGCTGGGCGTCGAGTCGATGACGGCCTGGCGGCAGCGTCGGTCCGGGTTGGCGGGGGCCGGCCAGCCGACCGTCGACCCGTTCGGCGACGTCTTCCTGGTGGTCGACGGCTGGGCCACCCTACGCGGCGAGTACGACGACCTGGAACCGCTGGTCACCGACCTGGCCACCCGCGGCCTGTCGTACGGGGTGCACGTGGTGGCGAGCGCGGTCCGTTGGATGGACTTCCGCCCGGCCATCCGGGACCTGTTCGGCTCCCGGCTGGAGCTGCGCCTCGGCGACCCGTCGGACTCGGCGGTGAAGCGGGTCGCCGCGGCGAGCGTGCCGGAGAAGTCACCCGGCCGGGGCATCACCGCGCAGAGCCTGCACTTCCTCACCGCGCTGCCCCAGCTGGCCGGGACGGAGCCGGCCGATCTGGTGAAGGCGGTCGCCGGAGCCTGGTCCGGTCCGCCCGCCCCGCGGGTGCGGCTGCTCCCGCCGGTGCTCCCCTACGCCGACCTCGACACCTCCGCCGCCACCGGGCTGGCCTTTCCGATCGGCGTGGCCGAGGCGGACCTGCGCCCGGTGGCGGTGGACTTCGCCAGCGAGCCGCACTTCGTGGTCTTCGGCGACGCGGAGTGCGGCAAGTCCTCGTTCCTGCGCGCGCTGGCCACCTCGATCATCGACCGGTTCACCCCGGAGCAGGCCCGGATCATCCTGGTCGACTACCGGCGCAGCCTGTACAGCCTGATCGACGACCCGCACGTGATCGGGTACGGCAGCGCGGCGGCGCACACCGCCGAGCTGGTCGAGTCGGTCGCCGGCTACATGCAGGCCCGGCTGCCCGGGCGGGACGTGACCCCGGCGCAGCTGCGGGAGCGGTCCTGGTGGTCCGGGCCGGAACTGTTCGTGCTGGTCGACGACTACGACCTGGTGTCCAGCGGCCCGGCGAACCCGCTGCGCGGCCTGGAGGAGCACCTGCCGCAGGCCCGCGACATCGGGCTGCACCTGGTGCTGGTCCGCCGTTCCGGCGGCGCGGCCCGGGCCCAGTACGAGCCGATCGTGCAGCGGCTGCGCGAACTCTCCACCGCCGGGCTGGTGATGAGCGGCAGCCCGGACGAGGGACCGCTGGTCGGTCAGGTCCGTCCCGGGCCGCTGCCGCCCGGACGGGGCCGGCTGGTCACCCGGCGTGAGGGCGTACGCCTGGTCCAGTTGGCACATCTGCCCCCACCGTGAGCGTGTCCGGCGGAACGTCCCGCCGGGGAGGGGAAAACCGGTAATCTGCCGAGCAGCACGTGTCAAGGACGATGAATGGCGGAGGATGTGACCAGGGTTCGGCACGGCTCCCCGACCGCGCTCCACCGGTTCGCCGGCCGGGCGTTGCTCGGTGTTGTGGCGACCGCCGTGACGGTCGTCGGTGCGGTGCCACCACCGGCGTCGGCCGCACCGTCCCGACCGGTCACCGTCGCCGCGTGGGCCGCCGGCGCGCCGCTGGCCGAGCCGGGTTTCGTCCCGCTGGAGACCACGGCCCGGGCCGACCGGGTCCGCGACGACCAGTGGCAGCTCCAGGAGTTGCGGGCCAGCACCGCGTGGAGCGCCTCCACCGGCCGGGGGGTCACCGTCGCGGTGATCGACTCCGGTGTGGACGCCGCCCACCCGGACCTGGCCGGCCAGGTGCTGCCCGGCATCGACCTGGTCACCCCCGCCGGCGCCGACGAGCCGGACCCGGTGGGCCACGGCACCACGGTGGCCAGCCTGATCGCCGGGCGCAACGACGACCGCAAGGGCGTGGCCGGGCTGGCCCCGGGCGCCCGCATCCTGCCGGTCCGGGTGCTCGACGACGAGAACCGCTACGACGACGCGATGATCGTCGCCAAGGGGGTGCGCTGGGCGGTCGACAACGGCGCCCGCGTGATCAACCTGTCGCTCGGCGGCAGCGGCGACAGCCCGGCGCTGGCCGCCGCGCTCGACTACGCCTTCGCCCGGGACGTGGTCGTGGTCGCCTGCACCGGCAACCTCGCCACCTCGTCCAGCCCCAAGGTCTGGTACCCGGCCCGGGAGCCCGGCGTGATCGCCGTGGCCGGGCTGGAAGGCAGCAGCGAGAACCTGTGGTCCGGCTCGATCACCGGGCACGCCACCACCCTCACCGCGCCGGCCACCCGCCTGGTCGGGGCCCGTCCACCGGACGGGTACTGGGGAGTACAGGGCACCAGTTTCGCCGCACCGCTGGTGGCGGCGACCGCCGCGCTGGTGCGTGCCCGGTTCCCGGAGATGTCCGCCGGGGACGTGGTCAACCGGCTGCTGGCCACCGCGAAGGACATCGGCCCCACCGGCCGGGACGACCGCTTCGGCTACGGCCTGGTCGACCCGGTGGCCGCGGTGACGGCGGACGTGCCGCTGGTGCACCGCAACCCGCTCGACGACCAGACCTCCCCCGGCGTGGTCGGCTTCGGCCCGGCGCCCGGGTCGACCGACGACGCCCAGGCCGGTGGCACGGGCTCCGAGCCGCTCGGCTTCACCGCGCCCCGGCAGCACACCCGCTGGTCCGCCCAACCGGCCGGCGCCGAGGACGACACCGCGCCGCGCCGGCTCTGGACCGGCGTGGCCATCCTCGTCGCCCTGGTGACCGGCACCGCGCTGATGATCCGCCGGTTCCGCCTCTGGGGCCGCTGACCCCGGCCTGATCGGCCGCGTCGCTGGGTAAGTGCTGACGCCATGAGCAACCCCGGCCAGCGCACCTCCGTACCTCCGTCGGCCCGCTCCTGGCGGGGTCGACGCCTGGACCGCGACCACTCGCTGGGCCTGCGGCTGACCCTGGCCTCGGCGGCGGCGTTCCTGGTCCTGGTGCCGTTCGCGCTGCTGGCCGTGCTGGTGGTGGGCGCCTGGCCGCCGCTGCACCACCTGGACGCGGTGGTGACCGACGCGCTGTACGGCTACGCCGTCGACCACCCGGGCTGGGTGCGGGTGATGAACGGGTGGACCACCGTCTTCGGCCCGGGGCCACTGCGGGTGGCAGCGCTGGCCCTGGTGGTCTGGCTGTGGACCCGCCGGGCCCGCCGGCTGGCCCTCTGGGTGGTCACCACGATGACCGTCGGCGGGCTGCTCGGCGCGCTGTTGAAACTGCTGGTCGGCCGGAGCCGGCCGGACCTGCTCGACCCGGTGGCCCGGGCGGCCGGCTTCGCCTTCCCGTCCGGGCACACGCTGAACGCCACCCTGGCCGCCGGCGTGCTGCTGCTGGTCTTCCTGCCGTACGCCCGGGGCCGGACGGCGGCGCGGGTGGCGCTCTGGGTGGCGGCGGTGCTGGTCGCCGGGGTGACCGGGCTGAGTCGGGTGGCGCTCGGCGTGCACTGGACCAGCGACGTGCTGGGCGGCTGGCTGCTCGGCGTGGCGGTGGTGGCGGCGACCTCCGCCGCGTTCATCACCTGGCGGGAGCGGACCGGCCGGCCCACCGCCCGGCCCGCCGCCGAGGGCGTGCAACCGGAGCTGGCCGACGACCGGAACGAGCCCGACGCGTAGTTGTGGCCCGGCGGGGGTAATGGGCGGCCCATGTCCGACTTCGCGGTGCAGGTCGTCAAGCGGGTGCTGGTGCCGGTGGCCCTGCTGCTCACCTTCATGGTCCTGCTCGGGGTGCTGGTCACCCGGGTGCTGGACCGGGTCTGGCCGTTCACCGTGGAGGACGCGGTCAACCGGGACCTGGCCGCCGACCGCACCGGCGGCTGGAACGACGTCTCGCTGGTGTTCAGCACGCTCGCCAGCACCCAGGTGATCGTCCTGGTCACCGCGGTGGCGGCGCTGGTCCTGCGGCTGGTGCTGCACCGCTGGCGGGAGCCGCTGTTCCTGTGCGCCGCGGTCAGCGCCCAGGCGCTGGTCTTCCTGCTGACCACGATGGCCATCGACCGGCGTCGCCCGGCCGTCGAGCAGATGGACGTCTCGCCGCCCACCTCCAGCTTCCCGTCCGGGCACACCTCGGCGGCGGTGGCGCTCTACGTCGGCATCGCGCTGCTGCTGGCGCTGCGGGCGAAGAGCACCGCCGGAAAGGTCACCTGGTGCGCCCTGCTGGTCCTGGTGCCGGTCGGGGTGGCGCTCACCCGGATGTACCGGGGCATGCACCACCCGAGCGACGTGGTGGCGTCCTTCGTCAACGGCGGTACCTGTGTGGCGATCATGGCCCGGGCGCTGCTGGACCGGACGCTGAACTGGGGTCGGGCCCGGCTGCCCAGGGTCACCCCGTCAGGCGGGGACGTGGCCGCCGCCCGTGCCCGGAGCTGACCCCGGCCGCGCGGCGGGGCTCAGGTGCAGTCGCCCGTGCCCACCCCACGGGTACGCTCCGCGCCCTCCAGCGCCACCGGCCGCGCCTCCGCCGCGGTGACCGCGAAACCAGTGTTCGGGTCGTCCGCCGCCGCCGCGAAGATCACGCCGAGCACCAGGCCGTTGGAGGAGACCAGCGGGCCGCCGGAGTTGCCGCTGCGGACCAGCGCCCGGATCGTGTAGATCTCCCGGGTCACGTCCCCCGAGGAGTAGATGTCCGGCCCGGTGATCCGGTCGACGTCGCGCACCCGGGCCGGCCGGGCGTCGTACGGGCCGTCGAGGGGGAAGCCGAGCACGATCGCGTCCGAGCCGCTGCCGGCCTGCCCGGCGGCGAAGCGCAGGGACGGGCCGGGCAGCCCGGGCACGTGCAGCACGGCGAGGTCGCGGTCCGGGTCGTAGACGACCACCTCGCCGTCGTACCGCTCGCCGCGCAGCTCCACGGCGACCGAGCGGGTGCCGGCCACCACGTGCGCGTTGGTCATCACCCGGTCGTCGGCGTACACGAATCCGGAGCCCTCGATGCGGCGCGCGCAGCTCGGCGCGGAACCCAGCACCTTGACCACCGACCGCTGGCTGTTCGCAACCACCTGGGAGCCGGCCAGGGCCGGATCGGGCGGGGAGACCTGCCGCGCCTGGGTGCGGCCCAGGCCGTTGAAGACGTCCGGGAAGCCGTCGGTGTCCACCGTGTCGCGCAGGGCGGTGGAGAGCTCCTGTGCCCGGTCGGGCAGCACCCGGTCCACCACGGTCAGCAGCGCGCTGTTCTTGACCGAGGCGGACAGCCAGGGCAGCGGGGAGGAGGCCAGCGGAACGGCGACCAGCCAGGCCACCAGCATCACCGCGAAGAGCGAGACGAACGCGCCGCCGATGTCGTCGGCCCGCTTCGCCACGTCGTTGGTGATCGTCCTGCGCAGGTGCGAGCCGAGCCAGCCGGCGAGCGCCTGCCCGAGCACGGCCAACCCGAAGACGGCGACCAGGGAGATCAGCACCCGGGTGCCGCTGTCGACGAACTGCCGGGCGAAGATCGGGCCGACCTGGAGGCCGAGGAGCGCGCCCAGGAAGAAGCCGGAGAGCGAGAGCGCCCCGATGGCGAAGCCCTGGCGGTATCCGCTGATCGCGAACACGAGCATGAGCAGGAGCAGGACGAGATCCACGACGGACACGCGTCAAGGGTACGGGCACCGGGCACGACCGGGGCGTTGCGCTTGCGGAACGTGACGGTCAGGTCAGCGGGCCCGCCATCTCGTCGACCTCGTCGGTGCCGGCGGAGGGTGCCGGGGCGGCCCCGGCGGGTGGCAGTTCGATCACCCGGCCGCGCGGCCAGGGGCGGGCCCAGCCCCCCATCTCCAGGAGCGTGGCGAGCACCCCGGCGGTGAAGCCCCAGACCAGCATGCCGCGCACGGAGAAGGCGGGCCCGATCCAGCCGCTCGGGTGGCGTACCCGCATCCGGTTCTCCGGGTCGACCAGCTCGGCGACGGGCAGCCGGGCGACGTGGGCGACCTCGGCCGGCTCCCGGGGGTGCACCGGGTGCGGCGCGTGCCACCAGGCCAGCACCGGGGTCACCACGAAGTCGCTGACCGGGATCCACAGCCTGGGCAGCTCGGCCAGCACGGTCACGCTGGCCGGGTCGAGGCCGACCTCCTCGTTCGCCTCGCGCAGCGCCGTCGCGGAGGCGTCGGCGTCCTCCGGGTCGGCCGCGCCGCCGGGGAAGGCCGGCTGGCCGGCGTGGTTGCGCAGGGTCGCGGCCCGTTGGAGCACCAGCACGTCCGGGCCGGCGCCGGGCTCCTCGCCGAGCAGCACCAGCACCGCGCTCTCCCGGCCGCCCTCCTCGGGGGTGGTGAGCCGGGTGAAGTCCTCCACCCGGGCGGTGCCGAGCCGACCGAGCAGCGGGTCGATCCAGGCCGGCGGGCGGGTCACGCGGAAACCTCCACGCCGAGGTGCTGCCGGACCAGCGCGGCGAGCCGGGCGTCGTCGAGGGCGCCGGTGGCGTCGGTGTGGCGTACCCGGCCCTGCGCGTCGACGAGGAGGGTCAGCGGGAGGGCGTTGCGCCCCAGCTCCCGCTGCAGCGCCTCGCCCTGGTCGAACAGCATCGGGAAGCGGATGCCGTAGTCCTCCCCGATGGACTGGGCGGCGGTACGGGTGTCCCGGCTGTTGACGCCGATCACCTGGAGCCGGCCGGTCGCACGCTCGCTGAGCCGCTGGAAGGCGGGCAGCTCCTTGCGGCAGGGCGGGCACCAGGAGGCCCAGACGTTGACCACGGCGGGGCCCCGGACGTCCCGCAGCGCCACCGGGGTGCCGCCGGTGAAGCAGGAGAGGATCAGGCCCGGCAGCACCGCCCCGGCACCGCCCGCCCCGACGGCTCCGCTGGCGGCCGGCGCGGCACCGGTCGTGGCGGTGCCCGACGTCGCGGTGCCGGTCGTGGCGGCGCCCGGCGTGGTGGTGCCCGGCGTGGTGGTGCCCGGCGTCGCGGTACCGGTCGTGGCGGCACCGGAGGGCGTGGCGGCAGCGGTCGCGGCCGGGGGGCGGGTCAGCGTCGCGCAGTCGGCGAACGGCGACGGGCGTTCGGCCCGGGCGGTCGGGGTGGCGGCGCTGCCCTGACCGGTGGCGGTGCAGCCGGCTACGGCCAGCAGCGCGGGGACGAGCAGGGCAGCCAGCCGCCGGTTCACGGCACCTCCGCGGCGACGGCCTGCTGCGGCACCAGCTCCGGGTCGACCCGGGCGGCGGCCGCGAGGTCCCGGGCCCGGGGGCCCTTGAGCAGCTTCGCGGCGGCGGCCGGCTCGGTCGGCCCGGTCCCGTACGACGGGCAGAGCTTCGCCAGCGTGCAGGCCCCGCAGGCCGGCTTGCGGGCATGGCAGACCCGCCGGCCGTGGAAGATGATCCGGTGCGAGAGCATGGTCCACTCGCGCTTGGGGAAGAGCGCGCTGATCTCGTGCTCGATCTTCACCGGGTCGGTCTGCGCGGTGAGCCTCCAGCGCTGCACCAGCCGCTGGAAGTGGGTGTCGACGGTGATCCCCGGGACGTCGAAGGCGTTGCCGAGGATGACGTTGGCGGTCTTGCGGCCGATCCCGGGCAGCGTCACCAGGTCGGCCAGCTTGCCGGGGACCCTGCCGTCGTACCGTTCGACCAGGGCCTGGCCCAGCTTGATCAGTGAGTCGGTCTTGTTGCGGTAGAAGCCGGTCGGCCGGATCAGCTCCTCCAGCTCCGCCCGGTCGGCCCCGGCGTAGTCGGCCGCCGTCGGGTAGCGGACGAAGAGCTTCGGGGTGACCTCGTTGACCTTCTTGTCGGTGCACTGCGCGGAAAGGATGGTGGCGACGGCCAGCTCCAACGCGTTGGAGTGGTCGAGTTCACAGTGCGCGTCGGGGTGCGCCTCGGTCAGCGCCCGGCCGATCCGCCGGGCGCGCCGGGTCCGGCCGAGGTCCGTCTCGGTGGAGCTGATGGTCACGCCGGCCAGCCTACGTCGCCGGGACGACCACCCGCCGGGCCCACGCCCGGCTCAGCCGGCCTGCGGCGCGCTGATCCTGCCCTCGGCGTCGAACCGGGCCCCGGTACGCGGAAAGTCGGCCCGGCTGAGCTGCTTGACCAGGCCGAGGCCCTGGTCGGCGGAGTCCATGGTCGGCTTGCCGACGGAGTTCATCCGGGTGGAGGTGAAGGAGCCGCCGGCGAAGCTGCCGTCCGGCTTGAGCGACACCTTGAGCACCCCGCCCCAGCCGAGCCGCCCGCTCGGGTTGAGCGACCGGCCGCCGCCGGCGAAGTTGCCCAGGCTGTAGGCGATCAGCCGGCCCTGGTAGAACTCCATGCCGCGCAGCACGTGCGGGCCGTGCCCGACGATCAGGTCCGCCCCGGCGTCGATCATGGCGTGGGAGAACTTCACCGGGTCGCCCCGGTTCTCGCCGTAGAACAGCTCGGTGCCCGGCTTGACCTTGGTCCGGTCGGCCCCCTCGGCACCCATGTGCACCTGCACCACCACGAGGTCGGCCATGGTGGCGGCCTTCTCGATGACCGCCGTCGCCGCGTCGATGTCGGTCAGGCTGTTCGACCAGGGGTACGACGAGAAGCCGGCCACCGCGATCTTGACGCCCTTGACCTCGACCACGGTGATCTGGTCCGGCGCGCCGGTGTGCTTCAGGCCCTGCTTCTCCAGCGCCTTCTGGGTGTTCGCGTACCCCTGCGGGCCGTAGTCGTAGCCGTGGTTGTTGGCCTGGTTGAGCAGCTCGAAGCCGGCGTCCTTGAGGTGGACGGCGTAGCTGGACGGGGCCCGGAACTGGAAGCAGGCGGTGGAGTTGGCCCCGCACTTGCCGGTGCCGGTGTCCTCGGTCAGCGGCTCCTCCAGGTTGCCCATCACCAGGTCGGCGGCGAGCGCGTCGGAGATCTCGTCGAAGAAGCCCTTCCCGCCGTTGGCGGGGAGCCGGGAGGGGGCGTTGCCCATGATGATGTCGCCGGTCGCCGAGAGCGAGACGGCTTCGTCGGCCGGCGCCGCGGCGCCGCCGGACGGGACCGGTGCGCCGGTGGCACCCCCGCCGCCCCCGCGTTGCCAGACCGGCGTGGTGTCCGACGCGTCGCAGCCGGCTGTGAGCAGCACGGCGAGGACCGCGCCGACGGCGAGCGCGGCACGGCGGCGGGTCCTGGGAGGCGCGGGAGCGAACATCGCTGGCGACCCTACCGGGTAGGTAACGGCACGACGATGGCCTTTCGGACCGAAGTTCATCCCGCCCCCCGGTCGGACCAGGGCACACAGGGCACCGACCCGCCGTCCCGGACGGCGGCGTGCACGGCCCGGGCCAGCGGGGCACCCCAGGTGGACCGGGGGCCGCCGTAGGGCTCGGCGGGGCCGTCGGCCGGGCAGAGGACGGTGACCGCGTCGGTGGGCGTACCGGTGGCGGGCAGGCCGAGCTCCCAGATCGCCTGGGCCTTCGCCTCGGTCGCCGTGGCGACGGCGTTGACCAGGGCGGCGTCGCCGAGCGCCGCCGGGACGTACACGACGATGTTGACCGTGCCCACCCGCTGGGCCGGCGCCGCCGGGGCCGCCGCGGCGGCCCAGACCGGCGTGCCCAGCCCGACCGTCGCCCAGGCCCGCACGCCGGTGTCGGCCCGGGCCACCACCTCGCCTACGTCGACCCCGGTGAGCAGGCCGACCCCCGGTCCGGCCAGGCCGAGGCCGGTGGCCAGCGCGGCCAGGTGGGCGGCCGGGTCGTCCCGGCGGTACGACATCGGCACGGTCGCGTTCACCACCCAGTTCCGGACACCGATCCCGCCGCCGAGCGGGCCGGAGCTGGCCGCCCGCAGGGGCGCCCCGGCGCGCCACACCAGCAGCGGGATGTCCCGGCCATCCTCCGGACGGCTGGTCAGGGTGGGATCGCTCAGCACGTCCGTCACCCTACGGCCATCGACGGCGACGCCCGGTCACTACCCGGTCATGGCCGCGCGATCGTAGCCCCTGATCAGGGCGGGAAGGTTACGTCCAAGGATCAAGATTCCAGGGGTGCACCTCTGATTCGTGCTCACGTGCGCCTAGACTTGTCGGCGCGCGAGGGATAAGCGGACGGCGGACCCGGCCGACGGACGGCGACGCGCAACCGGAGGTGCGCGATGGACGAGGTACTGGCCCGCAGCGGGATCTTCCAGGGTGTCGACCCGGAGGCTGCCGAGGCGCTCGCCAAGGAGATGGAGACGATCGACGTCCGCAAGGGCGAGATCGTGTTCAACGAGGGCGAGCCCGGCGACAGTCTCTACATCCTCCTGTCAGGCAAGATCAAGGTCGGGCGTCGGGCAGCCGACGGCCGGCAGAACCTGATCGCCGTGATGGGCCCGTCGGACATGGTCGGTGAGCTGTCGCTCTTCGACCCCGGTCCGCGTACGGCCACGGCCACCGCGGTCACCGACACCCGGCTGGTGCGGCTGCGCAAGCAGGCGCTGCGGCCCTGGCTGAACAACCGGCCCGAGATCGCCGAGCAGCTGTTGCGGGTGCTGGCCCGCCGGCTCCGCCGGACCAACGACTCGCTGGCCGACCTGATCTTCACCGACGTGCCGGGCCGGGTCGCCAAGAACCTGCTCCAGATGGCCGGCCGCTTCGGCACCCGCGACGGCGGCGTGCTGCGGGTGACCCACGACCTCACCCAGGAGGAGATCGCCCAGCTCGTCGGCGCCTCCCGGGAAACGGTCAACAAGGCGCTGGCCGACTTCGCCTCGCGGGGCTGGCTCCGGCTGGACGGCAAGAGCATCATCATCCTGGACCCGGAGCGGCTGGCCCGCCGCGCGCGGGTCTGACCCTGAGATCCACGCTCGGCCCGGCCCGCCCACGCGGTCCGGGCCGAGCCTTCGGCGTCAGGGCAACGAAGCGTCGCGCTGCTCCGTCCGCCATAGGTGCTGCCGCCTGCCGAGCCTGGGCACGGGCCGGCGGTGTCGCCACCGCTCGGCCTCGTTGCGCCAGCGGTGCCAGGTCCACCGCAGGTAGGCGAGGTAGATCGCGGTGGCCAGCAGACCGATCGTGAGGACGGTCGGCTGCGCCGCCTGCGCCGCTCGTTCCGACTGCCCACCCACCGCCTCCCGCCCGCTCCTGACCGGCGATCCCAGGGTCACGGTAGACGCCGGCACCAAGGTGGGCGGTGTCGGCGATCCGGCGCGGTCTGCCCGGCGCAGAATTCCTGGACTCCGGCGCGGGTCGGGGCCAGGCTGGGGCGATGCGTGAACGTGTCGCCGTCCTCTCCGACGTCCATGGTGCGCTGCCCGCGCTGGAGGCCGTACTGGCCGAGCCGGACGTGGCCGCCGCCGACCTGATCGTGCTCACCGGTGACATCGCCGCCGGACCGCAGCCGGTCGAGGTGCTGGACCTGCTCGTCTCGCTCGGCGACCGGGTCCGCTGGGTACGCGGAAACGCCGACCGCGAGCTGGTCGAGGCGCGCGCCGGCCGCCCCTCGCCGATCGACGTGTCGAACTGGGCCGCCGGCCAGCTCAGCGACGACCACCTCGCCCTGCTCGCCGCGCTGCCGCTGACCGTGACCCTGCCGGTCGACGGCCTCGGCCCGACGCTCTTCTGCCACGCCACCCCGCGCGACGACGAGGAGGTGGTACTGGTCGACTCCCGGCCGGCCCGCTGGGCGGAGGTGTTCGCCGGGGTCCCCGCCGAGGTGCGCGCCGTCGTCTGCGGGCACACCCACATGCCGTTCACCCGGCTGGTCGACCGGCGGCTGGTGGTCAACCCGGGCAGCGTGGGCATGCCGTACGGCGGGCCGGGGGCGTACTGGGCGCTGCTCGGCCCGGGGGTGCAGCTGCGGCGTACGGCCTTCGACGTCGAGGCGGCCTGCGCCCGGGTGGTGGCGGAGTCGGGCTTCCCGGACGCCGCCGACTGGGCCGACGAGTACCTGCGCTCGCGGCACAGCGACCTGGACGCGCTCGCCGCCTTCGGCCCGCGCGACGGCCGCTGACCTCCGGCACGACGCCTCCGACCGGCCGGCCTCCGGCTCCTGCTCAACTCCACGTCGGCGGAACTGCGGTATCCGGCAGCCGCTGACCCCGCCACACCGGCGAAACGGCGCGCACCGCGCAGTCTGGGACCAGAAAAAGTCAGGCTTGACTGTTTGTTTCGGGGACGGCACGCTGTCCCCGTGTCCACCGCATCGACGCGCGTCCCTCAGCAGGAGCGCAGCCGCGCCACTCAGGCCCGGCTGCTGGAGGCGACCGTCGACTGCCTGGTGGAGTACGGCTGGTCCGGCACCACCACCACCGTGGTCGCGGCCCGGGCCGGCGTCTCGCGCGGCGCGCAGTTGCACCACTACCCGACCAGGGCGGCCCTGGTGACCGCCGCCGTCGCCCACCTCGCCGACCGGCGGGCGGCGGAGCTGCGCACCGAGGCGGAGGCCCTGCCGGCCGGGCCGCAGCGGCTCGACCGGGTGGTCGACCTGCTCGGCGTGGCCTTCACCGGGCCGCTCTTCGTCGCCGCGCTGGAGCTCTGGGTCGCCGCCCGCACCGACGCCGAGCTGCGCCGCGCCCTGGTGCCGCTGGAGGCCCGGGTCGGCCGGGAGATGCACCGGCTGACCGTGGCGCTGCTCGGCGTCGACGAGCGGCGCCCCGGCGTACGGGAGGCCGTACAGGCCACCCTCGACCTGCTCCGCGGGCTGGGCGTGGCCAACCTGCTCAACGACGACTCGGCCCGCCGTACCGCCCTGCTGCACACCTGGAAACGCCAGCTCGCCGCTCTGCTCACGCCCGACGCCGGCCCACCGGAGCGCGCCACGCCGGGGCCCGAGCGCGACAGGCAGTGACCCGCCCGTCCTGACCGGCACACCCCGCCCGGAGGCATCATGGTCGACCTGACAGCACTGCTCGCGGATCTGGCCGCCGAGTCCGAGCAGCTCGACGCCCTCGTCGCGCCGCTGCCGCCGCAGGCGTGGGCCCGGCCCACCCCCGCTCCCGGGTGGTCGGTCGGCCACCAGATCGCCCACCTCGCCTGGACCGACGAGATGGCCCGGCTCGCCGCCACCGACGTCGACGCCTTCTACGCCTCGGTCACCTCGGCGCCGGACGTCAGCCGGCTCGTCGACGACGGCGCGGAGCGGTTCCTGGCCCCGCCGGCCGAGCTGCTCGCCCGCTGGCGGGCCGGCCGGGCCGCGCTCATCGACGCCCTCACCGCCGTCCCGGCGGGAGACAAGCTGCCCTGGTACGGCACCCGGATGTCGCCCGCCTCGATGGCCACCGCCCGGATCATGGAGACCTGGGCGCACGGCGAGGACGTGGCCGACGCGCTGGGCATCACCCGCGCCCCGACCGCCCGGCTGCGGCACGTCGCCCACCTCGGCTTCCGTACCCTCGGGCACGGCTTCGCCGCCCACGGCCGGTCGCTGCCCACGGCCCCGGTCCGGGTCGAACTGACCGCGCCGGCGAGCGCGAGCGGTGCGCTCGCGAGCCCCGCAGCCGCGAGCGAGGACGGCTCGGCCGACGACGTCTGGGCCTTCGGGCCGGCGGACGCGGCCGACCGGGTCACCGGGCCGGCGCTCGACTTCTGCCTGCTGGTCACCCAGCGCCGGCACCGCGCCGACCTGGCCCTGACCGCCACCGGCACGACCGCCGACGCGTGGCTGGACGTGGCGCAGGCCTTCGCCGGGCCGCCCGGCGCCGGGCGGGAGCCGCGCGCGGCGAGCGGCGCCGGAGCACCGGCATGAGCGCCCCGCTACGGGTCGGCAACGCCTCCGGCTTCTACGGCGACCGCTCCACCGCCTGGCGGGAGATGCTCGACGGCGGCGAGCTGGACGTGCTCACCGGCGACTACCTGGCCGAGCTGACCATGCTGATCCTCGGCCGCGACCGGCTGCGCGACCCCGCCCTCGGATACGCGAAGACCTTCCTCCGCCAGCTCGAAGGCTGCCTCGGTACCGCGCTGGACCGGGGCGTGCGGATCGTGACCAACGCCGGCGGCCTGAACCCGGCCGGCCTGGCCGCCGCGATCGGCTCGCTCGCCAACCGGCTCGGCCTCACCGCCCGGATCGGGTACGTCGAGGGCGACGCCCTCCCCCGTCCCGACGCGCTCACCGCGAACGCCTACCTCGGCGCGTTCGGCATCGCGGCCTGCCTCGACGCCGGGGCGGACGTGGTGGTCACCGGCCGGGTCACCGACGCCTCGCTGGCCGTCGGGCCGGCGATCGCCCGGTTCGGGTGGAGCCGGGACGACCTGGACGCCCTGGCCGGGGCGACCGTCGCCGGGCACCTGATCGAGTGCGGGGCGCAGGTCACCGGCGGCAACTTCAGCTTCTTCACCGAGCTGCCCGACGGCGGCCACCGGCCCGGTTTCCCGATCGCGGAGATCCACCCGGACGGTTCCTCGGTGCTCACCAAGCACCCTGGCACCGGCGGCGCGGTCACCGTCGAGACCGTCACCGCGCAGCTGCTCTACGAGGTGGGCGGCCCGGCGTACCTGGGGCCGGACGTGGTGACCCGGCTGGACACGGTACGGCTGCACTCCGACGGGCCCGACCGGGTCCGCGTCTCCGGCGTCCGGGGCACACCACCGCCGGACACCGTCAAGGTGGGCGTCAACAACCTCGGCGGGTTCCGCAACTCGATGACGTTCGTCCTCTGCGGACTGGACGTCCCCGCCAAGGCGGCCCTGGTGCGCGGGCAGCTCGAGGAGGCGGTCGGCAAGGAGGGGCTGGAGTTCACGCTGGCCCGCACCGACCACCCGGACGCGGCCGACACCGAGGCGGCGAGCGCGCTGCTGCACGTACACCTGCGCGACGGTGACCAGGCGCGGGCCGGGCGGGCCTTCTCGGCGGCTGCGGTGGAGCTGGCCCTGGCCTCCTACCCCGGCTGCACGCTGACCACGCTGCCCGGCGACGCCACCCCGTACGGCGTCTTCACCGCCGACACCGTGCCGCAGGACGCGGTCGAGCACGTCGCGGTGCTGCCCGGCGGGGAGCGGGTGCCGATCCCGCCGCCGACCCGGACCGACGTCGCCGCCGCGCACGCCACGGAGGTCGCACCGGACACCGGCGGTGCGCCGGCCCGGCCGGCGGGCACCGGCCCGACCCGACGGGCACCGCTGGGCGAACTGGTCGGGGCGCGCTCCGGCGACAAGGGCGGCGACGCCAACCTGGGCGTCTGGGCCCGCACCGACGCGACGTACGGCTGGCTGCGCGACTGGCTCACCGTCGAGCGGCTGGCCGAACTGCTGCCGGAGACCGCCCCGCTGACCGTCGAGCGCTACGAGCTGCCCCACCTGCGGGCGGTCAACTTCGTGCTGCGGGGGCTGCTCGGGCAGGGGGTGGCCGCCTCCACGCGGTTCGACCCGCAGGCCAAGGCGCTCGGCGAGCTGCTGCGCTGCCGGGTCGTCGACCTGCCCGCGGACCTGCCGACGGGCCCAGCGGAACGAGTCGGGGAGGCCGGCGCATGAGCATCGTGGACACCCCGGAACGGCGCCAGCTGCGCGAGCTGACCCGGTCCTTCGTCACCCGGGAGGTGCTGCCGCACCTGGCCGACTGGGAGCGGGCCGGCGAGGTGCCGCGCGAGCTGCACGCCACCGCCGCGAAGATCGGCCTGCTCGGCATCGGGTTCCCGGAGTCGGTCGGCGGCAGCGGCGGCGACCTGCTCGACTCGATCCTCGTCACCGAGGAGATCATCCGCTCCGGCGGCTCGTCGGGGCTGATCGCGGCGCTCTTCACGCACGGCATCGCGCTGCCGCACATGGTCGCCGCGGCCGGCGGCCAGAGCGGCGGCCTGCTCCGCGGCCGGCTCGGCGGCGGCCAGCTCCGGGGCGACGACGACCTGGTCGACCGGTACGTCCGGCCCACCCTGGCCGGGACGATGATCGGCGCGCTGGCGATCACCGAACCGGACGGCGGCTCGGACGTCGCCGCGATCCGCACCACCGCCCGGCGGGACGGCGACCACTACGTGGTGAACGGCTCGAAGACCTACATCACCAGCGGGGTACGGGCCGACTTCGTGACCACCGCGGTCTGCACCGACTTCCCGGGCAGCGGCGAGCTCAGCCTGCTGGTCATCGACAAGGCCACGCCCGGCTTCACCGTCGGACGCCGGCTGGAGAAGCTGGGCTGGCACTGCTCGGACACCGCGGAACTGTCCTTCGTCGACGTCCGGGTGCCGGTGACCAACCGGATCGGCGAGGAGAACACCGGCTTCCTCGCGATCATGCAGCACTTCGCCGCGGAGCGGCTCTCACTGGCCACCCAGGCGTACGCGACCGCGCAGCGCTGCGTCGAGCTGGCCACCCGCTGGTGCCGGGACCGGGCCACCTTCGGCCGCCCGCTGGCCAGCCGGCAACTGGTCCGGCACCGGCTCGCCGAGATGCACACCCGCGCCGAGGCGGCCCGGGCGTACGTGCACGAGGTGGCCGCCCGGGTCGCGGCCGGCGAGCCGGTGGTGACCGAGGTGGCGATGGCGAAGAACGTCGCGGTGGCCGCCTGCGACCAGGTGGTCGACCAGGCGCTGCAACTGCACGGCGGCTTCGGCTACCTCCGCGACGCCGAGGTCGAGCGGCACTACCGGGACGCCCGGATCCTCGGCATCGGCGGCGGCACCACGGAGATCATGAACGAGATCATCGCGAAGGGCATGGGCCTGTGAGCACACTGGACAGCGCTGTCGACCCGTCCTCGCCGACCTACCGGGCCAACCGGGAGGGGCTGCTGGAGCGCCTGGCCGAGCTGGACGCCGCGCTCGGACAGGCCCGCGCCGGCGGTGGCGAGAAGTACGTGACCCGGCACCACGCGCGCGGCAAGCTGCTCCCCCGGGAGCGGATCGAGCTGCTGCTCGACCCGGACAGCCCGTTCCTGGAGCTGTCCCCGGTGGCGGCGTACGGCACCGACTTCCCGGTCGGGGCCAGCGTGGTCACCGGCATCGGCGTGGTAGAGGGAGTGGAGTGCCTGATCGTCGCCAACGACCCGACGGTACGCGGCGGCGCGGTCAACCCGTGGTCGCTGGCGAAGACCCGGCGGGCCGGCGAGATCGCCCTGGCCAACCGGCTGCCGATGGTCAACCTGGTCGAGTCGGCCGGCGCGGACCTGCCCACCCAGGCGGAGATCTTCATCCCGGGCGGCCGGGTGTTCCGCGACCTGACCCGGCTCTCCGCGGCGAAGATCCCCACGGTCAGCGTGGTCTTCGGCAACGCCACCGCCGGCGGCGCGTACGTGCCCGGGATGTCCGACCACGTCATCATGATCCGGGACCGCTCGCAGGTGTACCTGGCCGGTCCACCACTGGTGAAGATGGCCACCGGCGAGGTCACCGACGACGAGTCCCTCGGCGGCGCGGCGATGCACGCGTCGACCTCCGGGCTGGCCGACTTCCTCGCCGAGGACGAGCGGGACGGCATCCGGCTGGCCCGGCAGTGCGTGCGCCGGCTCAACTGGCGCAAGCAGGGTCCGCCGCCGCGCAACCCGGCCCCCCAACCCCCGAAGTACGACCCGGAGGAGCTGCTCGGCATCGCCAGCGCCGACCTCAAGGTGCCCTTCGACCCCCGCGAGGTGCTGGCCCGGGTGCTCGACGGCAGTGAGTTCGACGAGTTCAAGCCGGCCTACGGCACGGCGCTGGTCACCGGCTGGGGCGAGCTGCACGGGTACCCGGTCGGGGTGCTGGCCAACGCCCGGGGCGTGCTGTTCAGCGAGGAGGCGCAGAAGGCGGCCCAGTTCATCCAGCTCGCCAACGCCGCCGACACCCCGCTGGTCTTCCTCCAGAACACCACCGGCTACATGGTCGGCACCGAGTACGAGCAGCGCGGCATCATCAAGCACGGCGCGCTGATGATCAACGCGGTCTCGAATTCGAGGGTGCCGCACCTGACGGTCAACCTGGGCGCCTCCTACGGCGCCGGCAACTACGGCATGTGTGGCCGGGCGTACGAGCCGCGGTTCCTGTTCACCTGGCCGAACGCGAAGTCGGCGGTGATGGGGCCGGCGCAGCTCGCCGGGGTGCTCTCCATCGTCGCCCGGCAGGCCGCCGCCGCTCGGGGGCGCTCCTTTGACGAGGAGTCCGACGCGGCGATGCGGATGATGGTCGAGCAGCAGATCGAGTCCCAGTCCGGCGCGCTGTTCCTCTCCGGCCGGCTCTACGACGACGGGGTGATCGACCCCCGGGACACCCGTACCGTCCTCGGGCTCTGCCTGTCGGCGATCCACAACGGACCGGTGAAGGGCGCCGACGGCTTCGGCGTCTTCCGGATGTAGAGGGGCCACTCATGATCAACCGACTGCTTGTGGCCAACCGGGGCGAGATCGCCCGCCGGGTCTTCGCCACCTGCCGGGCGCTCGGCGTCGAGACGGTCGCCGTGCACTCGGACGCCGACGCCGACGCGCCGTTCGTGGCCGAGGCCGACCACGCGGTCCGGCTGCCGGGGAACACGCCGGCCGAGACGTACCTGCGGATCGAGAAGATCCTGGACGCGGCCCGGAGGACCGGCGCGGACGCCGTCCACCCGGGCTACGGCTTCCTCGCCGAGAACGCCGAGTTCGCCGCGGCGGTGACCGACGCGGGGCTGACCTGGGTCGGCCCGCCGGCCAAGGCGATCGCCGCGATGGGCGACAAGATGGAGGCGAAGGCGCTGCTCGCCGAGGCGGGCGTGCCGATGCTGCCGACCTGGACCGACCCCGACCAGATCACCGACTTCCCGGTGCTGGTCAAGGCCTCCGCCGGGGGCGGCGGGCGGGGCATGCGCGTGGTCCGCGACGCCGCCGACCTCGCCGAGGCCGTCGCCTCCGCCCGCCGGGAGGCGGCCGCCGCGTTCGGCGACGGCACGGTCTTCATCGAGCGGTACGTGGAGCGCGGTCGGCACGTCGAGGTGCAGATCTTCGGCGACACCCACGGCACCGTGGTCGCCCTCGGCGAGCGGGACTGCTCGATCCAGCGCCGGCACCAGAAGATCGTCGAGGAGGCTCCGGCCGTCCTCGGGCCGCAGGTGCGGCAGCGGCTGCACGAGGCGGCGGTCGCCGCCGGCCGGGCCGTCGACTACGTCGGCGCGGGCACGGTGGAGTTCCTGCTCGCCCCGACCGGCGAGTTCTTCTTCCTGGAGATGAACACCCGGCTCCAGGTGGAACACCCGGTCACCGAGGCGGTGACCGGCCTGGACCTCGTCCGGCTGCAACTGCTGGTCGCCGAGGGCGAGCCGCTGCCGGTGGCGGCGACCCCGCCGGTCGAGGGCCACGCGATCGAGGTACGCCTCTGCGCGGAGGACCCGGCCCAGGGCTTCCGTCCCGCGGCCGGCACCCTGCACCGGTTCGTCGTCCCGGGGGTGACCGGGGCGTTCGCCCCGACGAAGGGGCTGCGACTGGACTCCGGCGTGACGGACGGCTCCACGGTGGGCGTGCACTACGACTCGATGCTGGCCAAGCTGGTCGCCTGGGCGCCGACCCGGGCGGAGGCGGTCCGGGCGCTGGCGGGTGCGCTGGCCCGGGCCGAGTTCCACGGCGTCGCCACCAACCGGGACCTGCTGGTCCGGGTGCTGCGCAGCCCCGAGTTCGCGGCGGCCGAGGCGGACACCGGTTTCCTGGACCGGCACCCCGAGGTCTTCGCCCCGCTGCTCCCCGCCGACCGGTCACCGCTGGCGGCGCTGGCCGCCGCGCTCGCCTCGGCCGCCGCCCGCCGCGCCGAGGCGGGCGTGCTCGCCGGGCTTCCCTCCGGCTGGCGGAACGTGCCGGCGTTCCCGCAGGTCACCCGCTACGCCGGGCCGGACGGGGGCGAGATCGAGGTGCGCTACCGACTGGACCGCACCGGCGCACTGACGGAGTGGTCCACCGACCCGGGCGTGACCTCGGCCGACGGGTCCTCGGCGGGGTCCGGACCCGGGGCGGGGGCGGACCCGGCCGGAGCGGATGCCGACCGGTCCGGGCAGCCGCCGACGGTGGCGCTGGTGGCGGCGAGGCCGGACCGGGTCGTGCTCGACGTGGACGGCGTGCGCCGGCCGTTCCGCGTACACCGGGTGGGGTCAGCGGTCTTCGTGGACGGCCCGGACGGGGCGACGAGCCTGACCGAGCTGCCCCGGTTCCCGCTGCCCAGCACGGAGCTGGCGGCCGGGTCGCTGCTGGCGGCGCTGCCCGGCGCGGTGAGCCGGGTGCACGTGACGGTCGGTCAGCGGGTCGCCGCGGGCGACCTGCTGCTGACCCTGGAAGCGATGAAGCTCGAACACCCCGTGCTCGCCCCGACCGACGGCGTGGTCGCCGACCTGCCGGTGCCGGCCGGCGGTCAGGTCGACACCGGCACCGTGCTGGCCGTGGTCAATTCCGAGGAGGACCCGCGATGAACTTCGACCTCACCCCCGAGCAGGACCAGCTCCGCGACGCCGTCCGCGCGCTGGGCCGGCGGTACGGCCACTCCTACTTCGTCGAGAAGGCGAAGACCGGCGGGCACACCAGTGAGCTGTGGAGCGAGGCCGGCCGGCTCGGCTACCTCGGCGTCAACATCCCCACCGAGTACGGCGGCGGGGGCGGCGGCATCACCGAACTGGCCCTCGTCTGCGAAGAGCTGGCGGCGGCCGGCTGCCCACTGCTGCTGCTGGTGGTCTCCCCGGCCATCGCCGCCACGGTGATCAACAAGCACGGCACCGACGAGCAGCGCAAGCGCCACCTGCCCGGCCTGGCCGACGGCACCCAGAAGATCGTCTTCGCGATCACCGAGCCGGAGGCCGGCTCGAACTTCCACCGGCTCGGCACGGTGGCCCGCCGCGACGGTGACGACTGGCTGCTCTCCGGCCGCAAGTGCTACATCTCCGGGGTCGACGAGGCGCAGTACGTGCTGGTGGTGGCCCGCACCGAGGACGCGTCGACCGGCAAGCTGAAGCCGGCTTTGTTCATCGTGCCGACCGACGCTCCGGGGTTGACCCGCTCCAAGCTGGACATGGAGATCCTCTCCCCGGAGAACCAGTTCCTGCTCTACCTCGACGACGTGCGGCTGCCCGCCGACGCGCTGGTCGGCGAGTCCCTGGACGCCGGGCTGCCGGCGCTGTTCGCCGGGCTCAACCCGGAGCGGATCACCGTCGCCGCGATGGGCGCCGGCACCGGCCGGTACGCCATCGAGCGAGCCAGCGAGTACACCGCCACCCGCAAGGTCTGGGGCGGCCGGAGCATCGGCTCGCACCAGGGCGTGGCGCACCCCCTCGCGCACGCGGCGGTGCAGGTCGAACTGGCCCGACTGATGATCCACAAGGCGGCCACACTGTACGACGCCGGCCGCGACCTGGAGGCCGGCATCTCCGGCAACATGGCCAAGTACGCCGCCGGCGAGGCCGCCGCGTTGGCCGTGGACACCGCCGTGCAGGCCCTCGGCGGGGCCGGCATGACCACCGAGTACGGCGTCGCCACCCTGCTCGGCGCGGTACGCGCCGGCCGGATCGCCCCGGTCAGCCGGGAGATGATCCTCAACTTCGTCGCCCAGCACGTCCTCGGCCAGGACAAGTCCTACTGACCCGGGTGGATCCGGGCGCCGGACCGGAAAGGGTGACCGGACCGACACCGTGATCCGACGACTCCCCACTGTCACGATCAGCGGTGACAGACCACAGGGGAGGGTGTCATGGACAGAAGAGCCGTACTCAGGGGGCTCGCGGGCGCGGCGGTGGCCGCGCCGGCCGCCGGGCTGCTCGGCGCCGCGCCGGCCGAGGCCGCGACCCACTACGTGATGGCGACCGAGCAGGCCAGCGGTCGGATCCTCAGGTTCAACCCGGCCGCCTGGAGCAGCGGCACGGTGCTGTGGAAGGCGCCGAGCACCACCGGTACGTGGACGAACCTCTCCGACGTCAAGCGGCGGGGCACCGCGAACTGGGGCAACGTCATGCTGGTGACGTCCTCCGGGGTGGGCGACTACCTGGGCCGGGCCGCGATGATCGACGAGAGCGCGATCGGCTCCTCGCGTACCGGGGGGATCGTCTGGCAGGCCGCCGTGGACGGCAACCCACACTCGATCGAGCGGATCGAGGGCAAGGGGGCGATCGTCGTCGCCACCTCCAAGGGGCCGACCGGCTCGGCCGGCGGCGGCGGCCTGCACCTGTTCGTGCCGTCGACCAACGGCGGCAAGCCGGGGACCCGGGCCGTCAAGTTCTACGGCTTCCCCGGTGCGCACGGGGTCATCTACAACCAGAACGGCTTCGTCATCGCCGTGGGCACCGGTGAGGTCCGCCTCTACGGGATCACCGGCAACGGGTCCAGCACCCGGTTGGCGTACCGGACGAAGCTGACCTTCAGCGACGGCGCGGGACGGGCGAAGGTCGGGCACGACATCCTGCCCGACCACGACGGCAGCGGCTACTTCTTCACCTCGTCGTACAACGTGCGCTCGCTGCAACTGGTGTACGCCGGCAACAGCTGGCAGTTCACCTCCAGCCAGGTCAGCGGGGCCGACCACGTCAAGGCGTACACCCGGCTGCCGAACGGGGTGCGGACCTGGGTGGTGCCGGGCTCCGGCGAGGGTGACTGGAGCCGCACCATCCACTTCAGCTCCGGCAACCACAGCAAGAGCGGTGCCCGCTTCTACCGGGTGCGCTACCACACCACCGCGTTCGGCTGACCGGCCGCGCGCCCGGGGCCGGCGGGGCGACGCCGGGCCCGGGCGCCGAGCGGCCCGTCACCTCCGTGGTGGCGCCGCCCCGAGCCGGCTCAGCGCACGGCGCGGCAGGCGGCGTCGATACGGTGCACCGGTCGTACCCGCCGGCCCGTCCCCTCCAGCAGCGAGTCCTCGACGTGGAAGTCGCGGATGCGCAGCCGGTGCCGGGGCAGCTCCTCCTCGCTGGGACAGAGCACCTGGGCGCGCACCTGGTCCACCGGCACGTAGCGGACGCCGCCGCGCTCCTGGAGCAGCACCACGTTCACGTCGTCCACGGTCACCACGTGCCCACGGACGTCCTCGGTGCCGCCCGGCGTCGACTCCACGGTGGTGACGGTGAGCGGCAGCACCGGCGTGCTGATCACCGGCAGCGCAGCCCAGACCAGCATGGCGAGCACGGCCGCCTCGGTCAGCGACGCCAGTGGCCGGATCACCGCCGCCGGCAGCGGACCGGTGACGCCGAGCGCGAGCAGCGGCGGCGCGACGAGCAACAGCAGGGCCAGCAGCTCCCCCTGCCGCCAGGCGTCCCGCAGGGTCGGCGCGAGCAGCCAGGCGTACCCGACGAACAGGGCGGCGAGCAGCAGCAGCCGGGGCGCGACCTGCTCGTGCAGCCGGGCCGGGGTGAGCTGGAAGGCGGCGACGAACGCCGGGATCAGCAGCGGCAGGTAGAGCAGCTGCCAGGTGACCAGGGCGAGCAGGAAGCTGGCGACCACGAACCAGGCCGGGGTGATGTCCACCCAGCGGGCGAAGAGCGGCCGGCGAAAGCTGGCCGGCATCCGCTCCACACTCACCCGGAGCACCGCGCCGAGCGCGAAGACCGCGACCAGGCCCGTGGAGAGCAGTCGGGCGGCCGTGGTGAGGAAGCCGGCCAGCAGGTTCACCGGGCCGACGTTCGCCACCAGGAGCAGGGTGGTCTGGAGTTCGCCGCCGGCCTCGACGCCGAGCCGGAGCACGGAGAAGATCGCCGGCACGCCGACCACGGCCGTCCAGAACGACTGGCTGGCCCGGGCTCGCCGCTCGGCCGGGTCGCTCCCCTCCCGCGCCGGCCCGGCGGGGCCCACGTCACGCTGGGCGGGCACCGCCGGGGCGCTCACCGCCGGGGCGCCTTGTCGTCGAAGTCGACCAGCTTTGGTACGTCCAGCGGCTGCGGCTGCGACTTCGGCGCCTTCATCCACGGCCCCAGCGTCCGGTTGTACGCGGTCAGCCAGGGACTGCTGATCCCGCTGCGCCCCTGCTGGTAGCTCTTGTCGAGGAAGAAGGCGACCAGGTCGCGCAGGGCCGGGTCGCCGATCGGCACCCCGATGCCGAGCGTCTCGCTGGTGCCGAACGGCATGTCGACGATCTCGAACTCGGTCGGGTACTGGGAGAGGAAGCCGGCGAGGATGGTCTCGTCGGAGCTGACCGCGTCGTACCGCCCCTCGCGGATGCCGTTGACGCAGTCGCCGACCCGCTTCACCACCAGCGCCTTGACCTGGTGTTTCTCCAGCTCAGCCTCGGTGGTGGAGCCGCCGCTGGTGCAGATCTTGTACGCCGGGTCGCGGAGGTCCTCGATGGTGCGGATCTTGTCCTTCAACCGGTTCGGGACCATCACCTCCTGGGTGGTGACGAAGTACGGCCCGGCGAAGCCGACCTGCTTCTTGCGCTCCTCGGTGATCGAGAAGCTGGAGACCACCAGGTCGACCACGCCGCCCTGGAGGGCCGGGATGCGGTCCTCGGTGGCCAGCGAGACGAAGTCGATCCGCTGGTCGCCCTCGTAGCCCAGCGAGGCGGCGATGTACCGGGCGATCTCGACGTCGAAGCCGACGTAGGTGCCGTTGCGCAGCTCGCCCATCAGCGGCTCGGTGGCCGCCACCCCGATCCTGATCTTCGGCTGGCCGTCGATGTGCGACTCGCGCAACTTGTCCAGCACCGAGGGGAGCGGCGGATCCTGCCGGTTGTCGCACCCGGCCGCGGCGGCCAGCGTCAGGGTCAGCGCCACGGCCAGCGTGGTCGCGACCGAGCGGAACCTCGGGGAGGAGCTGTCGTTCATCGAACTACCTCGCTGACGGACACGGCCTGCGGGACACCGACATTGACGTTCTCCCCGCCCTTAAGGACTGGGATTCCCTCCGTGCTGCGCGTGGAGCGGCGCGCAGCGGGCGGGCGGATTCCTGTTCCCGGACAGGGATGGAAAGAAGTTGCGGTACGCCAGGTTCAGATCGGCGAGGGCCCGCTGCAACACCACCGCCGACACCTCGCCCAACCACGCCCGCTGCGGCGTCGTCTTCGCCTCGGTAATCACCTGCTTGGACAGGTCCCCGTCAGAGATGTAGGGCAGGCCCTGCTCCCGGGCCTCCTGCCGCGCGCGCAGCCCGTCGTTGAACACCACCCGCGCGCACCCGAACGCCCTCGCCAGCGATTGCTGCTCGGCGAGGGTCGGGTAGACGCGGTAGTTGTACCGGAGCTGCACATCGGACAGTCTGGCATTGACCTACGACAAAGAGCAGTACGCTTACGCTCCGGCAGACATCGCGTTTCGCGCTGCCCGCTCATTTCGTGACCAATTTCCGACACCGCGTATCCAGCGACCGGCGCCTGGTGCGACTGAAGAAGACCACGCGAGCTGTGCGCCGACCTCGACATCGAACTGATCGAGTTCAATGGCGAAGGCGAACCACGTGACTACTACCGGGCCAACTGGCTCTGGTCGGTTTCGTACCTCGCTGGGTCCGTCGACGGCGCACCCCTGACTGTCCTGCGTCAGTCCATCGAGCAGCAGAACCGGCCAGGTCAGAGCACGCCCCGGCCTAGCCGGCCTCCCGCGCGGGACTTCACCCCCGACCTCTGAACGGCGGAGCACTGGCCCGCATCTTTGCAGCGTCCTCGGCGGTCACCAGAACGGCGTGGGAGTGACCGGGGTACGACAGGCGACCCGAGCGCCCGCCGTACCCCGGCGTCCTTCAGCGAACCGTCAGCGCACCGTCAGCGTGCCCACGGCGGGCCGCGGCGCGACGACCGGCGGCAGGCGCTTCGGCTCGCCCCGGGCCGGCTCGCCCTCGGCGGCCAGCGCGCTCTTCGGCGCGGCGGCCCGCGACGTCTCCGGCTCGGCCGGCACCTCGACGAAGGGCTGCACGTCACCGGTGCAGACGGTGCCCTTCTTCGGCAACGTGCCCTTGAGCAGGTAGGCGTCGACGGCACCGGTCACGCAGGCGGACGTCCCGTAGGCGGTGTGCCCCCAGCTGTCGCTGCTGAGCAGCCGGCTGTTCGGCAGCAGCTTCGCCGAGCTGACCGCCGCGTCGTAGTTGGTGGCCGGGTCCCAGTAGTTGCCGACCACCAGCACCGGGGCGCTGGTCCTCCGGTTGAACGGACCGGTCCAGGCGTCCTCGTCGCGCACCGTCCAGGTGTCCCGGGCGCACGGCGCGGCGCTCCAGCCCCAGGCCCGCCCGAAGTACGGGGCCCGCTTGTCCTCCTTGGCCGTCAGCGCCGGCCAGGCACCCGCGTCCTTCGGGTGGTACGCGTCGGTGCAGTCGACACCGAGGAACGTCTCCAGCCCGTTGTTGTACGGGAAGTCGTACCTGCGCTGCTGTCGAGCCTGCTCGGCGCGCTTGGCGACGGCCGTGCGGGCCTGCGCCAGGCGGGCCGCGGTGGCCGATCCCGGGTCGGTGAGCACCAGCAGGTCGGCGGTGATCGAGGCGATGTCGGCGTAGCCGTACGGGCTGTAGAGCGAGCTGAGGCTGGCGCCGACGAAGTCGGCGTAGCTGACGGTGAACGAGCCCGCGTCCGGGTCGTCGATCACCACCGGCTTCTTGCGCAGCCGCTGCGCCACCAGCTCGTACGAGGCGACCGGGTCGCCGGCCGCCAGCGGGCACGCCTGCTCGCCGGCCTTGTCGCAGCGGAGCAGGATCTCGCGCAGCGCCTGGTACGCGCCGTCGGCGCTGCGCAGCCGGGTTTCCTGCAGGTCGCCGCGGGCCTTGCCCTGGCCGACCCACGCGTTCGGGTCGAGCACCCCGTCGACGGCCAGCGCGCGGACCCGGTCCGGGAACATGTTGGCGTAGTACTGGCCGAGCGCGGTGCCGTAACTGAAGCCGAGGTAGCTGAGCTTCTTGTCGCCCACCGCCCGGCGCAGCACCTCCATGTCCCGGGCGACCTCGGCGGTGGACATCGCCCCGGTCAGCGGCTTGCCGGTGGTGGAGCAGGCCCGGCCGACCGCCTTCGACGAGGCGATGTAGGCCTTCTCCTCGGCCTTCGTCCACGGGAACGCCACGTTCAGCCCGGCGTACGCCCTGGTCTGGTCCTTGACCGACGGGAAGCACTTGACGTTGTCGCTGGCGGCGACGCCGCGCGGGTCGACGCCGACGATGTCGAAGCGGTCCAGCAGTTCGTCGGAGAGGAAGTACGGCGCGGCGAGCGCGATGTCGGTGCCGGAGCCGCCCGGGCCGCCCGGATTGAGGAAGAGGCTGCCGATCCGGCTCTGCTGGTCGCGGGCCTTTACCCGGAGCAGCGCGATTTCGGTGGTGGCTCCCTTGGGCTGGTCGTAGTCCAGCGGCAACCGGGTGGTCGCGCACTCGGCGTAGCCGTAGCAGGCGTACCAGTCGAGCTTGGGCGTGGGCACGCGGTCGACCCGCCGGGCCTCGGCGGGACTGGTGCGGTCCGATGTGGTGGGTCGACCCCAGCCGGTGGTGACGGGCGACGCGGTTGCGGGCGCGATCGCCGATCCGGCGAGGAAGAGGCCGGCGAGTCCTGCCGCGGCCAGGGACCGGGAAGTACGTGGCATGTGCTGCCTTCCGGTGGAGGACGGGGATACGTCGAGGTGAACCTCGACCTCCGTCACCCTAGGGGCGGCAGACAATGATCGCGGCCCGGCGAAACGCCATCAAAGGGACCAATTATCCGAACGATGTAACGAAATCTTCATTGTCGACGCTGATCGGCATCCTTCCTCCACTCAGGAGCCGGCCTCCTCGAACCAGTCCGGCTGCGGCCCGGACGTCGGCCCGCCCGACTCCGGTGGCACGTGGTCGTCGACCACCCGCCAACCGGCGGCGTCCGCGCGCAGCAGCAGGAAGGCGTCGGTCTCGCTGGACGGCGCGCCGACGGCATACACGGTGCCGGCGTCCACGGTGGCCTTCTCCAGCGAACAGACGCCCCGCGGGTCCGGTCGGGCGCCCGCGCAGTCGCCGACGTACCGGTGGTCGCCGCCGTAGGTGGCGGTCACGTAGCGGGACAGGGCCTCGGCGAGGGACACCCTCGCCGCCGGCGATGAGGGTGTGGCGGCGGAGGTGGTGACCAGCACGGAGGGGCGGGCCTCCTCCGGCGACGACCCCGACCCGCAGGCGCCGAGCGGGCCCGACACCAGCAGTGCGACGACGATCCGGGACGTCCGGCGCATCGGCGTTCCTCCTTCGGACGAAGTGATCGGATCATCGCACCGGGCGGCCGGCGGATCCGCCGTCGTGACCCACCGGTGCGCGGATTGACAGCGCGTCCCACCCGGAGATGCTTGTCGGGTGGGACGAATCCTCAGGCCGGACCCGCGCGGCGTGGCGGCGGTCGCGTCGCTCGCCGCCGTCGCGGTGCTGGCGACCCTGCTCGTGCGGCACCCCGCCAACATCCTGACGGTGGGGCTGGCGCTGCTCTGCGTGCTGCTGGCCACGATCGCCGGCACCGCCGTGGCCGCCGTGCGCGAGCAGCCCCCGACGACGGGCGTCACCCCGCCGGGGCCGCCGGACGTCGGCCCCCCGGTGCTCGACGCCGACACCCTCGACGCGCTGGACAGCGCGGCCGTCCGCGCGAAACTGGAGGAGCTGGACGAGCTCAGGGACCGATGAGGGTGGGCGAGGCGAGCGCGTCCACGCCCTTGCCGGCCAGGCAGCGGAACGTCCGGCCGGTGTCCGTGCCGCTCGGCGGCAGGACCTCCAGGTTCCAGCCGGTGGGATAGGCCAGCCCGCTGGTGAGCCGGAAGGTCCGCGCGTTGCAGACCCGGCGGACGGCGGGGTCCGCGCTGATCGCGGCGTGCCCCGCGCCGACCAGCGTGGGCGGCAGCTCACCCTCCACATAGGTCTCCCAGGTGTGCCGGCCGTCGCAGGACACCTGCGGCGCCACCGCCCGGTCGCCGCGCAACCGCACCGGGCCGAAGCACTCCAGCCCTGACGCGCAGTGCGCCCCGGGCGGCAGGGTCAGCGTGGACGAGCCGGCGCCGCAGCCCGGCAGCGAGCCCCACGCGGCCGGTGAGGCGGATCCGGTGGCGGTCGGCGTCGGCGTGGGGGCGGCCACCGACGCGGCGTTGCCGGCGACCCAGGCACCGGCGCTCGCCGAGGCGGCCAGGGCGAGGACCGCGGCGCCGCCGAGGAACCACCGCCGTCGCCGGCGTCGCCCGTGCGGCACGGTCGGGTGGGCGTCCTCGGGCACCGGCCGCGGCGGGCCGGACCGGTCCACGGTGTACGGCCCGGAGGGGCCCCCGGAGATCGGCGCTCCGCTCACCGGCACCCCGCTGACCGGGGACGGGACCGCGCCGAGCGGCAGGGCGGTGAGCAGGTCCCGCAGCTCCAACGCGGAGGGACGCGCGCCCGGGTCGTTGGACATCCCGGCGCGCAGCACGTCGACCAGTTCGGTCGGCACCCCGGGCAGCTCCGGGATGGGCTGGTTGAACATCTCCAGCACGGTGACCAGGCTCGGGTTCCGCTCCGACTGCCAGCGCGGCGGGCGGCCGTGCATCACCGCGTAGAGGGTGGCGCAGAGCGCGTACACGTCGACGGCCGGCGAGGGCGGGCTGTGGCTGAACATCTCCGGCGGGGCGTACGCCGGGGTGAGCACCTCCAGGGTGACCGAGGCGTCGCGCACCTCGGCCAGCACCGCCAGCCCGAAGTCGGCCAGCACCGCCGGGTTGAAGTGCGAGTGCAGGATGTTTGCCGGCTTCACGTCGCGGTGCAGCACTCCGGCCGCGTGGGAGTGGGCCAGCGCGTCGGCGATCTTGATGCCGAGGTCGCGGGTCTCCGCCGGGCCGAGCGGCGAGGTCCGCATCCGCTCGGCGTACGAGCCGTCGCAGAGCTCCATGATCAGATACGGGTGCTGGTCGACGGTGACCCCGACATCGAAGAGGTCCACCACGTGCGGGTGGGACGACATCTTCCCGGCGGCGCGCGCCTCCCGGAGGAACCGGGCCTGGTCCCGCTCGCTGTCCAGCGTGCGGTTCTCCACCTTGACGGCGACCTCGCGCCCCACCGAGATCTGGGTGGCCCGGTAGACGGTCGCGTAACCACCCCGGGCGAACACCTGCAAATCAGTCAGACCGGGCACGATGGGCAGCCGGAGGGCGCCGGGCGGGGTCTCGGTCACAGCTCTGAAAATACCCGTCCCGCCGGAGCGCTCAGCGGACCGTACCGGCGGCCGGTGCGGGACCGGCGCTCTCACCGGCACCCGGCGCGACGCCGTCCGGGCCATCGACGGATGTCGGCACGACCGCCCGGCGGGCGTCCCAGCGCAGGCCGACGGCGGTGGCGAGCGCCCCCAGCCCCTCCCACGCGGCGACGCCGAAGAAGCGGTCCGGCGCGACGTCGGCCAGCACGATCAGGGTGAAGACGGTGAAGGTGACCAGCCGGAAGACGACCGTGAACCGGTAGAAGGCCCGCCACTCGGTGGCGACCGCCAGCAGGTAGTAGACGCCCATGTTGAACGAGGCCATCGCGGAGGCGGTGAGGAACGTGCCGGTGTAGTCGCCGGCCGCCCGGCGCGCGGGCACCTCGAAGCCGAGCATCCGCAACTGCGCCTCGGGCCAGACCAACCCGAGCGCGCCGAGCAGGAGCGCCAGCACGCCGAAGACCGCGATCGTCCAGCCGGCGCCGGAACGCGGCAGCCTCATCTGTCCTCCCCACCCCCAGGGCGCGGCCGGGCGACCGACCGCGTGGAAGGACACGCTAACCGCCCCCACCGACGCGCACATCCCCGAAACCGCCAGACCTCCCTCCCGCAGCACCCCCACCCCCGCCGTCGCCGGAGCGGGCACTTTCAGAGAAAGAGTGGCCATCCACGCCGGAATAGCCACTCTTTCTCTGAAAGTGCAGGCCGGAGGGAGGTGGGGGCCAGGGGTGGGTCAGGCGCCGGGGGAGAGGCGGGCGCGGAGGGCGGTGGCGGCGGCGCGTTCGCTGCGCTGCTCGGTCGCGTACGCCAGGCGGACCGCCTCCTCGGCGCAGGCCAGCGCCTCGGCGGGCCGGCCGCAGGCGGCCAGCGCCTCAGCCAGCACGCTCGCCCCGATCACCTGGCTGCGCACGTCCTCGGCGGGGGCGGCGACGGCCCGGCGGGCCCAGTCCAGCGCCTGCTCCCGCTGACCGTGGGCGAGCAGGGCGGAGGCGTACCGGGCCATCGTCTGGCGGCGGGAGAAGAGCAGCGTCGGGGCGTTCGAGGCGGTGGTGGCCACCGGGGCCAGCAACCCGACCGCGGTGGCGGAGTCGCCGGCGGCGAGCCGGGCGGTCGCCAGCAGCACCCGGGGCGCGACCTGCGCCGGCGCCTGCGGGTTGTGCGGTTCGACGGCGGTCAGCACCGCCCGGGCGTCCCGCTCGGCGGTCTCGCAGTCGCCCATGTCCAGCGCGACGAAGCCGCGCAGCGTGCCGGCCATCCCGGTGAGCAGCGGGTGCGAGGTGCGCTCGCCGTACGCGAGGGCGTCGGTGAGCAGGTCGGCGGCGTGCTCCGGCTCGCTTAGGCCACGCGCCACCACACCCCGCGCCACCAGGGCGAAGCCACGCCCCCAGTCGTCGGAGACCTCGGCGAAGTCCCGGTACGCCCGGCGGGCCGACCGGTCCGCCTCGGCGATCTCGCCCAACTCGGCGCCGGCGAACGCCTCGACCGCGCGCAGCGTGCCGACCGCCCACGCCTCGCCGACCCGCTCACCGAAGGGCAGGAAGACGTTCGCCAGCCGGCACGCCTCGTTCAGCCGGCCGGCGAGCAGCCGGGCGAACGCGGTGGTGCCGCGCAGCCAGGCCCGCCCGTACGGGTCCTTCAGCTCGGCGAAGAGCCGGGCGGCCCGGCCGAGCACCGCGTCGGTGCCGGCGAAGTCGCCCCGGGTGGTGGTCACCCAGGCCAGGTTCTGCAACGACCAGGCCTGCCCCCGTCGGTCCTGTGCGGCGAGGCTGACCTGGTACGACGCGGCGAGGCGGCTGCTGGCCTGGCCGAGCCGGCCGGCGACGAAGTCGGCCATCCCGAGCCGGCGCATCGCCGAGGCGCGCAACGTGGGCAGCCCGCCGGCGGTGGCCACCTGCAACGCCTCATGCCAGCAGGTCACCGCCCGGGCCTGGTCGCCGAGGGTCTGGTGGGCCTGCCCGGCGAGCAGGAGCGCGCTCGTGCGGGTGGCCGCGTCGTCGCCGGCGTTGGCCGCGATCTTCTCGGCGAAGGCGAGCGCGTCGGCGGGGCGGCCCACCTGGAGCAGGGCCCGGGCGTGCACCACCCGGTCGGCGGCGGGTACCCCGTCCCGGGCCAGCTCGGCGGCGCGCTCGGCGTACTCGACGGCGAGGGCCGGCTCGCCGGCGTGCATCGACCGGCGGGCGGCCCGGCCCAGCGCGGCCACGCCCAGCGGGGTGACCGTGCGGGCCGGCGCGTCCGGCCGGAGCTTGACCGCGTCGGCGAGCCCGGCGGCCCGCTCGACGTGCTCGGCGACGAAGTCGTCCCGGGCCGGGTCGGTGAAGCCGCCCGGCGGGGTGACCGGGCCGTCCGGCGCCGGGGCCGCCCACCGGGCCAGCGCGGCGTGCCGCTCGGCCAGCTCGGCCTTGCTCACCCCGGCGTACGCGGCCTCCCGCATCAGCGGGGTGGCGAAGGCGTACCCGGTGCGGGTGCGGTGCAGCATGCGGCGTTGCAGCAGCTCCTCGACGGCCCGCTCCAGCTCCACCGCGGCCACCGCGGCGGGGCGGCCGTCCCGCCCGACGCGCAGCTCGCGGAGCGCCTCCAGGGTGCCGGTCGGCACGGTGTCGCCGACCACGGCGGCGTCCCGCAGCACCGAGCGGGCGCCCGCCGGCAGCGCGTCGATACGGGCGGCGAGCACGGCGGCCAGGTCGCGGGAGAGCAGTCGGCTGCCCAGCGAACCGGGCGCCAGCCGCCAGCCGCCGGGGTTGCCGGCGCCCCGCTCGGCGACCGCGGTGAGCGCACCCCGCTCCATCAGCAGGGTGACCAGCTCGGCCAGGTAGAACGGGTTGCCCTGGGCGGTGGCGAGGAGCCGGTCCGCGTCGGCCTGCGGCAGTCGGCCGCCGCCGAGGTAGGTGGTGAGCAGCCGGGCGGCGTCGGCGCCGCGCAGCGGGGGCAGCGCGTGCACCTCGGCGTCGGCGACCCGGGTCAGCGCCCCCGCGGTCCGCACCAGCTCCGGCCGGCCGAGCAGCAGCACCAGCGCCGGGCCGGTGAGCCGGGACAGCGTCAGCCCGAGCGCGCTGATCGTCTCGGCGGTGGCGTCGTGCAGGTCGTCCACGACGATCACCAGCGGCGCCTCGGTGGCCAGGGCGCTGAGCAGGCCGGCCACCGCGTTCGGCACCGCCTCGGCGTCGGCGGGCGCGCCGCCGGCGGCCCACTCCCCGTTGTCGGTGGCGCTGCCGTGCCCCCCGGGCAGCTCGGCGTACCCGAGCAGGGCCAGTAGCTGGTCGGTGGCGAGCGGGGTGCCGCCCTGCCGGCCGAGCCGCTGGCCGAGCCGGCGCAGCCGCTCCTCCACCGCCGGGCGGGTGAGCGCGGTGGACGTGTCGTTGGGCAGGCCGACCGCGGCCCGGACCAGGTCGGCCAGCGGGGCGAGCCGGCGCCGCTCGCCGAAGGCGGCGCAGCGGACGGAGAGCACCCGGGCGCCGGTGTGCGCGGCGTACCGGCCGGCGCCGACGTCGTAGCCGGCGGCGAGGCGTTCCACCTCGGCGGCGAAGCGGGACTTGCCGATCCCCGCCTCGGCGGTCATCAGCAGCACCCGGGGCTCGCCCCGGTCGATCACCTCGGCGAGCCGGCCGGCGACCCGGCCGATCTCGGTCTCCCGGCCGACGAACGGCGCCTCGTCGCCGAGGCCCGAGCGGGTGCCCGGGGCGTCCAGGAGGCCCAGCAGCTCGTACGCCTCCACCGGCTCCCGCTTGCCCTTGAGCCGCAGCGGGCGCAGCGCCCGCCAGGAGGCGACGTGCCGGGTGGCGGCGGAGGTGCGCGCACCGCCGTAGACGGCGCCGACGGCGGCGGCGTCGGCGAGCCGGGCGGCGGTGTTCACCGTGTCGCCGATGACGGTGTACTCGATCGCCGCCTGGATGCCGGCGATCACGTCGCCGGTGTTCAGGCCGACCCGCAGGCCGAGCGGCGCGCCGCCGCCCCGCTCGTCGTCGAGCACCCGGCGGACCGCCCGCTGCATGGACAGCGCGGCGCGGACCGCCCGTTCGGCGTCGTCCTCGTGAGCGACCGGCGCGCCGAAGACCGCCATGATGCCGTCGCCGGTGAGCTTGTCGACGTGGCCGCCGAAGGTCTTGACCGCTCCGGCCAGCGCGGCGAGCACCCGGTCGGTGACCGCGCCTACCCGTTCCGGGTCCAGGTCCTCCGACCAGGAGGTGAAGTCGGACAGGTCGCCGAAGAGCACGGTGACGACCCGCCGCTCGGCGGCGGGCAGGGTCGCGGCGGCCGGCAGCGCGGCGCCGCAGTTGTGGCAGAAGCGGGCGCCGGGCACGGCGACGGTGCCGCACACGGGGCAGGTCACGGCTGCTCCAACTCCGTGACCCCGGTGCCGGATTCCCGGGAGGCGACCCCGAGGTACTCCAGTTGGGCCCGGACCGACCATTCGGCGGCCCACCAGAGCGACCGGTCGACGTCGGCGTAGACCCGGGCGACCACCTCGGGCGCGGTGGTCGCGCCGGCCTCGACCGCCGCGCGGACCTGGTCGAGCCGCGCCCGCCGGTGGGCCAGGTAGAACTCCGCCGCCGCACCGCAGTCGGCCAGCGCCGGGCCGTGCCCGGGCAGCGCCGGGATCCCCCGGTACGCGGAGAGCAGTTCGAGGCTGGCGAGGTAGTCGCCGAGGTGCCCGTCGGGGTGGGCGACCACGGTGGTGCCCCGGCCGAGGATGGTGTCGCCGGTGAGCACGACCCGCTCGTCGCCGTGTTCGGCGAGGAAGCAGACCGAGTCGGCGGTGTGCCCGGGGGTCGGCACCAGGCGGACCGTGAAGCCGGCGGCCTCCACCGGGGCGTCCGGGGTCAGCGGCGCGGCGCCGATGGTGTGCGCCGGGTCGGCGGCCCGCACGGCGGCCCCGTCGAGCAGGTCGGCGAGGCGGGCGGAGCCCTCGGTGTGGTCGGGGTGCCCGTGGGTGATCAGCACCGAGCCGACCGGGCCGTGCGCGGCGATCCGGCCCAGGTGGCCCTCGTCCGCCGGCCCGGGGTCGACCACCACCGCGGGCGCGCCCGGGGCGGCACGCAGCACCCAGGTGTTCGTCCCGTCCAGCGTCATCGGCCCGGGGTTGGGCGCCCGCAACAGGGTCACCCAGCCGGGCAGCCCGTCCGCGAGCGCGGCCACCGGCCCCGTCACATGCCCGCCCATGGCTGCGATCGTACGACCCCGCCCGCCACTCCCCGCGATCTTGCAGCTTCCGCCAGTGGTTTGTGGCCGTTCGCGCCTTTCATCGGCCACGGAACCGCAGGATCGCGGGGAGGGGGCAATGCGGTCAGGCGACCTCGACGATGACCTCGACCTCGACCGGGGCGTCGAGCGGCAGCTCGGCGACGCCGACCGCGGAGCGGGCGTGCCGGCCGGCCTCGCCGAAGACGGCGCCGAAGAGGTCCGAGGCGCCGTTGATCACGCCGGGCTGGCCGGTGAACCCGGACGCGCTCGCGACGAAGCCGGTCAGCTTCACGATCTTGACGACGTTCTCCAGGCCGACCAGGGAGTCGACCGCCGCGAGGGCGTTCAGCGCGCACCGCTCGGCGAGGTCCTTGGCCTGCTCGGCGGAGACGCCGGCGCCGACCTTGCCGGTGGCGAGCAGCTTGCCCTCGGCGATCGGCAGCTGGCCGGAGACGTAGACGTGCTGGCCGGACTGCACCGCCGGCACGTAACTGGCCACCGGCGGCACGACCTCGGGCAGGGCCAGCCCGAGTTCCGCCAGCTTGGCGTGGGGTCCGTTGCTCATGCCCGTCAGCCCTTCGGACGCTTCAGGTAGGCGACCAGCTGGTCCGGGTTCGGGCCGGGGACCACGGCGACCAACTCCCAGCCGTCCTCGCCCCAGTTGTCGAGGATCTGCTTGGTCGCGTGGACCAGCAGCGGGACCGTGGCGTATTCCCACTTCTGCATCGGTGGAAGGCTCCCTTGCCTGGCGTGGACTGGTTTCCAGGCACAGCCTACGGTTTGGGCGTCGGCCGGGGCGCGGGACGCTGCTCGGGGGCGGTCGGCACCTCGCCGCACGGGCCCTCGTGGTCGTACGGCTGGGGGCAGCGGGACTTGTCGGGCAGCAGCAGGTCGCAGAAGACGCGGTGTCGGTTGTTCTGGTCGTCGACGGTCGAGACGGTGGTCTCCCCGGCGTCCAGCTCGGGCAGGAAGCCCAGCGAGACCGCCACCGTGCCGGCCAGCGCGGTGGCCGCCGACAGGTCGGCCACCCGGATCGGCAGGTGGATGACGTAGCCGGGTTCGTCCTCGTCCCGCCCGCCCGCGCGATTCAGGATGCGCAGCACCTCGTTCGGCTCGGCGCACCGGCGGTAGGACCGCTCGTTGAGCGGGAGACCGCCGAGCGGCCCGTCCGCGTCCCCCCGGTCGGCGAGCCGGCCCGCCCGGTCGCCGGGCGGGAACTGGGCTCGAGCGATGTTGTCCGCGTCGCGCATGCACTGCCTCCGGGCCTCAAAACATGAACTGACCGCCGTCCGGACCGGGCCCACCCCGCCCCGACCCGCTCCCCCGCCGGCACGAACGTAGGACCGCAGCCCAGACGGCCACAACGGGACGCGCATGGTTGATCACCTGGAGTCACATATGCGACAGATGCCTCGTCCGGAACGTGACGACGCGGGCCGATGGCTCGTGAACGGTGCGCCACGGAAGGACCCATCGACCGCTACCCTTCTGCCTCGGACGGGCGATCGACGTCGCCCGCCGCGCCCGCACCCTCTTCCCCGCCCAGCGGCGGCGAGGACGCCCATCCCCCGGGGGACCAGATGACCCAACCGCCGAACGACGGAGCGACCGGATCGCCGGCCACCCCCGCGCCGGGCGACACCACCCCCGACGAGTCCCGGCCGGGCGCCATCCCGCCACCCCCGCCCGCCTACCCCGCGTACCAGGCACCGGTGGCCCGGCGCCGGCGTGGCCTGCTCGTCGCCTCGCTGGTGCTGGCCGGCGCACTGCTGCTCTGCGGCGGGGGTGGGACGGCCGCCTTCCTGGCCCTGCGGAACACCGAGGACGGCGAGGGCGCCAAGGAGCCGGCGGTCGCGGTGGACAACTTCCTCACCGCCGTCTACCGGGACCAGGACGCGAAGAAGGCGGCCGACTACGTCTGCTCGGACGCCCGCGACCAGGAGAAGCTCGACGCCAAGGTGGCCGAGGTACGCAAGTATGCGGCCGGCTACGCCAACCCGCGCTTCCGCTGGGCCAGCCCGAAGGTGGACAACCAGACCGGGGACCGGGCCACGGTCACCACCAAGGTCACCATGACCACCGCCGACGAGAAGGTCGCCGAGCAGGCGCTGCGCTTCACCGTCGTACGGAAGACGGGTTGGTGGGTCTGCGAGGTGGCCTGACGCCGCCGGGTGGATAGGCTCGACGGGTGCGAGCAGCAGAGCGGCCGGCCGACCCGGCCTATGGATGGCCGGCCCGCCTGCACGTGGTCACCGGCAAGGGCGGCACCGGCAAGACCAGTGTCGCGGCGGCCCTGGCGCTGGCCCTGGCCGAGGGGGGCCGGCGCACCCTGCTGGTCGAGGTCGAGGGGCGGCAGGGCATCGCCCAGCTCTTCGGCACCGACCCGCTGCCGTACGAGGAGCGGCACCTCACCGACGCCCCGGGCGGCGGCGAGGTACGGGCCCTGGCGGTGGACGCCGAGGAGGCCCTGCTGGAGTACCTCGACATGTTCTACAAGCTCGGCGCGGCCGGCCGGGCGCTGCGCAAGCTCGGCGCCATCGACTTCGCCACCACCATCGCGCCGGGGCTGCGGGACGTGCTGCTCACCGGCAAGGTGAAGGAGGCGACCACCCGCACCACCGGCCAGCGCCGGGCGTACGACGCGGTGGTGCTGGACGCACCGCCGACCGGGCGGATCGGCCGCTTCCTGAACGTCACCGCGGAGACCGCCCGGCTGGCCAAGGTCGGCCCGATCAAGACCCAGAGCGAGGGGGTCGCCGCGCTGCTGCGCTCCCCGATGACGGCGGTGCACGTGGTCACGCTGCTGGAGGAGATGCCGGTCCAGGAGACGGTCGACGCGATCGCCGAGCTGACCCAGCTGGGGTTCCCGGTGGGGCGGGTGATCGTCAACGGCGCCCGGCCGCCGGTGCCGGCCGGGCGCGAGGTGACCCAGGCCGAGCTGAAGCGGGGGCTGCTCGCCGCCGGGCTGCCGGCCGACCGGGCCACCGTGGCCGGGCTGGCCGGCGAGGCACGGGACCAGCAGATCCGGCGCGAGCTGGAGGACTCCCTCCGGACGGACCTGGTGGAGCTGGGGCTGCCCCTGACCGAGCTGCCGCTGCTCCCCGACGGGGTGGACCGGGCCGGGCTGGATCGGCTCGCCGAACTCCTCGGCCGGGCGGATTGACTCACACCTGACCTCGGCCCGGGCGCACGGACCCCACCGGCCCGATACGCTCGATTGGTGCCTTCCGAAGACGCGGCGCCACGGCTGGACGTCGACCAGATCCTCGCCGATCCCGGCGTGCGGATCATCGTGTGCTGCGGCGCCGGCGGTGTGGGTAAGACGACCACGGCCGCCGCACTCGCCCTGCGGGCGGCCGAGCGGCACGGCCGGCGGACGGTGGTGCTCACCATCGACCCGGCCCGCCGGCTGGCCCAGTCGCTCGGCCTGACCGAGCTGGACAACACGCCCCGCCAGGTCAAGGGGCTCGACGTCGAGGCCAGCGGCGGCCAGCTGCACGCCATGATGCTGGACATGAAGCGCACCTTCGACGACGTGGTGCTCCAGCACACCGATCCGGCGAAGGCGGCGGAGATCTTCGCCAACCCCTTCTACCAGGCCATGAGCTCGACCTTCGCCGGCACGCAGGAGTACATGGCGATGGAGAAGCTGGGCCAGCTGCACGCCCGCGGCGAGTGGGACCTGATCGTGGTGGACACCCCGCCGTCCCGCTCCGCGCTCGACTTCCTGGACGCCCCGGCCCGGCTCTCCCGCTTCCTCGACGGGCGGATGCTGCGGCTGCTGCTGGCGCCGGCGCGCAGCGGCGGGCGGAGCATGTTCAGCCTGGTCACCGCCAGCTTCGGGATGTTCTCCAAGGTGGTGCAGAAGGTGCTCGGCGCGCAGCTGCTCACCGACCTCTCCGGCTTCGTCGCCGCGCTGGACTCGATGTTCGGCGGCTTCCGGCAGCGGGCGGAGCAGACGTACCGCATCCTGCAGGCCCGGGAGACGGCCTTCCTGCTGGTCGCGGCGCCGGAGCCGGACGCGGTCCGGGAGGCGGCCTACTTCGCCGGCCGGCTTCGCGAGGAGCGGATGCCGCTGGCCGGCCTGGTGCTCAACCGGGTGCACCGGCCCGCGGTGCCGGACCTGGGCGCGGCGGAGAGCGTCGCCGCCGCGGGGCGGCTGGCGGAGCTGGGCGGGCACGACGCGACCGTCGACGTGCTGCGGGCGCACGCCGCGCTGGCCCAGCAGGCGGTACGCGAACAGCAGGTGGCGACCGGGTTCACCGAGGCGTTCCCGACCGTGCCGGCGGTGTCGGTGACGGCGCAGCCCGCCGACGTGCACGACGTCGACGGGCTGCGGACGATCGGCGCGGCGATCAGCCGGCCGTGACCGGCGTCAGCCGGCGGCGGTGACCAGGACCTTGTCCTTGCCGGTCTGGTCCTTGGCGTTCTTCTTCATCGCGGCCTCGAACATCTTGCGCCAGCTCGTCACCTGCGGGTGCCGGCGCAGCAGCGCCCGGCGTTCGCGTTCGGTCATGCCACCCCACACCCCGAACTCGATCCGGTTGTCGAGCGCGTCGGCCAGGCACTCGTACCGAACTGGGCAGCTCCGGCAGATCCTCTTCGCCACGTTCTGTTCGGCGCCCTGTACGAACAACGCGTCCGGGTCCCCGTTCTGACACGCCGCCAGTGACGGCCAGTCAGTGATCATGCCCATGTGTACACGTCCCCCCTTGCAGTACCTACCGACCTCGTGCGACCAGCCGTGAATTTCCCCCCGGTCGTCCGGCCCGTTCCTTCCCCAAGGAGGCACGGACGACGTGTGGCCCTGTCGCCGCCACCATCATGCTCTGTAGTCGCCTGATTACGCAACGTTGTCGGCGAAATCCATCATTCCGGACACTCCCGGCTTCCCGGGCCTTCGCCCGCCGCTTACCCGGCCCGGGTACGTGAAAACGCTGCGGAGGCTCCACCATTCGGTGGAGACTCGCGGCAGGTCACACGCAACCACGTACCGGGGGTCGTGCGTTTAGCACAACGAGGTCGGCGCGCGCAGGAAATGGGGAAAGAACGCCCCAGCGCCCCTCGTTCCCTACTCGCGTACCCTGTCGAGGTGACCTGGATGCGGAAACGTGACCACAATGTCTTCACCAACGCCGCATCGCTGCTTGTCTGTGGCCTGCTGGCCGGGGTGGTGGTCGCGGCGGCGGCCTTCCCCGCGGTGGCGATGTCCGGCCTGGCCGCGAAGGCCGGCGCCGAGACCTTCGGCGCGTTGCCGAAGGAGCTGACCGTGGCCCGCGCGCCGCAGATCAGCTACCTGCTCGCCTCCGACGGCAAGACACCGCTGGCGACCATGTACGACGAGAACCGGCGGGACGTGAAGCTGGCCGACATCGCGCCGGTCATGCAGAAGGCGATCATCGCCGCCGAGGACCACGACTTCTACAAGCACAACGGCGTCGACCTCAACGGTGTCGCCCGTGCCTTCGTCAACAACCAGTCGGGCACCAACTCCCAGCAGGGCGCCTCGACGCTGACGATGCAGTACGTCCGGCTGGCCATCGCCTACTCGGCGACCCACCCGGCCGACGTGGTCGCGGCGACCGAGGACACCAGCGCCCGCAAGCTGCGCGAGATGCGCTACGCGATCCAGATCGACAAGGAGTTCTCCAAGGACGAGATCCTGGAGCGCTACCTGAACATCGCCTCGTTCGGCAACGGCGCGTACGGCATCTACGCCGCCAGCCAGGTCTACTTCGGCAAACCGCCGAGCAAGCTGAAGATCGAGGAAGCGGCGATGCTGGCCGGCATGGTCAAGGCGCCGACCACCAACGACCCGACCACCCGTAGCGGCCGCCCGCTCGCCCTCGACCGGCGCAACTACGTGATCGACAACATGGTCAAGATCGGCGCCATCAACCAGCAGGAGGCGGACGCCGCCAAGGCGGCCCCGATGGTGGTGAAGGACAAGCGCACCCCGAACGGCTGCGTCTCCACCAACGAGAAGGGCTGGGGCTTCTTCTGCGACTACTTCTACCGCTGGTGGCTGCAGCAGGAGACGTTCGGCTCGACCACGTACGACCGGGAGCGGCGGCTCAAGAGCGGCGGCTACACCGTCATCACCACCCTCGACGCGCAGGCGCAGCGGGGTGCGGACCGGGCGGTGCGCAAGGCGAAGAAGGAGACCGCCAAGGAGGCCGCCATGGTCGCCGTGGTGGAGCCGGGCACCGGTCGGGTGCGGGCGCTCGCGGTGAACCGGTCCTTCAAGATCGACGATCCGAAGAGCCCGAAGAACAAGATCTCCAGCGACCCGGCGAAGGCCAAGCGAAAGATCCGCGGTAACTACCCGAACACGGTCAACCCGCTGCTCACCGGCGGCCAGGGCATCACCGGCTACCAGGCGGGCTCGACCTTCAAGATCTTCACCATCGTGGCCGCCCTGGAGAAGGGCATCCCGCTCAGCTACACCATCAACGCCCAGCAGACGTTCAAGTCGGAATACATCATCGACAGCAGCTCGCCGGCCGCCTGCCCGGGCACGCACTTCTACTGCCCGAAGAACGCCGGCGGCAAGGCCGGCGGCGTGCAGAACATGTGGAGCGCCTTCGCCCAGTCGACCAACACCTACTTCGTCCCGCTCCAGCAGCAGGTCGGGGCGGAGAACGTGGTCGACGTGGCGAAGCGCCTCGGCATCCAGTTCCGAGCCGCCAACGACGCCAAGTTCGCCGGCACCAAGGACTCGGCCCACCAGTGGGGCGCCTTCACCCTCGGCGTCTCGCAGACCACCCCGCTGGAGCTGGCCAACGCGTACGCGACCCTCGCCGCGGACGGCAAGTACTGCGAGCCGATCCCGGTCCAGGAGATCAAGGACCCGGAGGGCAACAAGCTCGACATCGCCAACCCGCGCTGCGAGAAGCGGGTCAGCACCGAGGTGGCCCGGGCCGCCGTGGACGCCGCCCGCTGCCCGGTCGGCGACAACTCCTCCACCAGCAAGTGCGGCGGTAGCCGTACCGCCCGCCAGGTCAAGACGGTCGTCGACGCGCCGGTGGCCGGCAAGTCCGGCACCACCGACTCGGAGAAGACCGCCGCCCTGGTCGCGATGACCAAGCAGTACGCGGTCGCCGGCATCATGGCCGACCCGGACTGGCCGCAGACCAACGTCAAGATGAAGCACAACGAGCCCGACGGCATCAACCCGCCGGTCTGGGAGACGCTGCGGGACGCGATGAAGGGCAAGGAGCGGATCAAGTTCGAGCCGCCGGGCAAGAAGATCTCCGAGGGCGACCAGCGCTCCATCCCGAGCGTCACCTGCCTGGACCTGGACGCCGCCAAGTCCCGGATCAACGGGGCGGGCTTCGAGGCGGTCGTCTCGGACGTCAAGGTTCCGTCGAGCTGCCCGGCGGGCAAGGCCGCCAGCACCAGCCCGGAGGGCCGGACCATCAAGGGCGGCGTGGTCACCATCCAGGTGAGCAGCGGCGGTGGCAGCCCGCCCGGGACGACCACGGGCCCCGGCGGGCCCGCCACCCCGCCGACTCCGGGCCGACCCCCTCGGCCCCGCGGCTGACCTCGGCACGAACGACGGGCGGGCACCCTTTCGAGGGTGCCCGCCCGTTTCGCGTACGGATCAGAGGCCGAGCTGTCGGCGTACCTCGGCGGCCACCCGGCCCCCCTCGGCCTGGCCGGCCACCGCGGCCTGGGCCGCCTTCATGGCCGGGCCCATCTGCGCCTTGCCGGTGAAGCCGCCGGCCGCGAGCGCCCCCGCGACCAGCTCGGCCAGCTCGTCGTCGGAGAGCTGCTTGGGCAGGTAGCGGTCCAGCACCTCACCCTCGGCGGTCTCCTTGGCGGCCTGGTCGCCCCGGCCGGCCTCGGCGAAGGCGGTGGCGGCCTCGCGCCGCTTCTTCGCCTCCTTGGTCAGCACCGCGAGCACCTCGTCGTCGGTGAGCTCGCGCTTGGCCTTGCCGGCGACCTCGGCGGTGCCGACGGCCGCGAGGGCCATCCGCAGGGTGGAGGTGGTCAGCTCGTCGCGCGCCTTGAGAGCGGCGCGCATGTCGGCGGTGAGGCGGTCCTTCAGCGTGCTCATGGACGGTCAAACTACCCTGAACGGCATGCGAAAGCGCACACTATTCCGCCTCGCCGCCGGAACCGTCGCCGCGGGCGCGGCCACCCTGGCGTACGCGTCGCTCATCGAGCGCAACATGTTCACCCTCCGGCGGTACGACGTGCCGGTGCTGCCGGCCGACGCGGAGCCGCTGCGCGTGCTGCACCTGTCGGACCTGCACATGATGCCCGACCAGGCACGCAAGCAGCAGTGGGTGGCCTCGCTGGCCGCCCTCGACCCGGACCTGGTGGTGGTCACCGGCGACAACATGGCCCATCCCGACGCCGTCGGAGGGGTGCTGCGGGCCCTGCAACCGCTGCTCGACTACCCGGGCGCGTTCGTCTTCGGATCGAACGACTACACCGGGCCGGTCTGGAAGAACCCATTCACCTACTTCCTGCCCGACCGGGAGTACACCGAGGGCGTCGAGCTGCCGCACGAGGAACTGCGGGACGTGTTCACCGGGGCCGGCTGGGCGGACCTCAACAACGCCCGGACGTCGGTGAAGGCCGGCGGCCGCCTGGTGGAGCTGGTCGGCGTGGACGACCCGCACATCGAGCGGGACGACTACGACGCCGTAGCCGGGCCGGTCGCCGCCTCGGCCGACCTCGGGATCGCGCTCGCGCACTCCCCCGAGCCGGCGGTGCTGGACCGGATGGCCGCGGACGGCTTCAGCCTGCTGCTCGCCGGGCACACCCACGGCGGCCAGGTTTGCGTGCCCGGCTACGGGGCACTGGTGACCAACTGCGGGCTGCCCCGCTCGATGGCCCGCGGCCTGCACCGCTGGCCCGGCTCGGACTCCTGGCTGCACGTCTCCGCCGGCCTGGGCACCCACCCCACCGCTCCGGTGCGGTTCGCCTGCCCGCCGGAGGTGAGCGTGCTGACGCTCATCCCGCGCTGAGCCCCCGGCGCCTGGACCCCGGGCCAGGCCGAGGGGGTACCGAGTTTGACCATCGGACCGGGTGGGCTACTATTTGTCGGCACGCCTCGGGGTGTGGCGCAGCTTGGTAGCGCGCTTCGTTCGGGACGAAGAGGTCGTCGGTTCGAATCCGGCCACCCCGACCAGAGGTATTAGCAGGTCAGGGCCAGTTTTCCGCTGAGGGAGACTGGCCCTGATGTGCGTCTCGGGCCCGTCCTGGGAGAAATCTGGGAGACGATCTTGTGCTCTCATTCTCCCGCCTCTCCCCGCCCGGCCGCCAGTAGCCGATCCAGCGCCGCCACCGGCGAGCGCGGAGCCATCGCACGCCGCGCGTCCAGTGCCGACGCCCACACCTCGGTCAGGCCATCGGTCAGCCGTCGGCGCATCTCCGCAGTCACGTGTGAGTACCGGGCTTGAACCGAGCCGTCCTCGTGCCCCATCCGCTCATCCATGAGCTTGGGCGGCGTGCCCAACTCCTCCATCAGCGTCTTGTGGGTGTGCCGCAGCCCGTGCGGCGTCAGGCCCCGAGCGACCGGCAGCCAGCACGCGTCCGCTCGCGCCTGGGCGTTCCGCCCCCGCACGGGTACGCCGGGCCACGGTTCGGCCAACACCGGCACCGGCCGCGCGTCCTGGGGCGCCTTCCTTGGGTACCAGCCCGTGACGGCCGGCTGGAACAGCCACGTCGAGAAGCCGTTGCGACGCCAGTGCGCGGCCGGCTCCCCCACCGGACCACCTCGCACGTAGCCGAGATCAGCCACAGCTAGTTCGACCTTGACCCGCGTCGCCTCGGACACGAACGCCGAGCGATTCAGCACCGCCGACACCGTCCCCGTTGCCACCCCGGCACGACGGGCCACGTCGACCAGCTTCGCGCCCGTCCGTCCCGCCGCGCCGTTGGCCACCCCGTGGCCCCGGAACACGTACGTCCGGTCATGACACCTGCAAGGCTTCGGCGACGTCCGGGCGAGGTGATCCGCCAGAAGCTTCGTCAACCACTGCGGGGTGTCGACCGTGCGGTGTGAGTCGTCCTTCGGCGGGCAACGGTGCAACTCCCCCGTGTCCAACTCGTACAGCTGCCACTCGACCCGGACGGCAGCCGACCGGACGAACCGGGTCTCCAGCCCAACGACCTCGCCCCACCGCATGCCGGTGAAACCCTTGAGCACGATGGCGACGAACTCGTCATCGCGACCCGACAGCAGGGCAGCCCGCTCGGCAACGAGCAGGATGCCCAACCCCGTGGTCACCACCTTCTCCGGGCCACGGTTGCGGGACCGCCCGGCGCGCTTGCCTCTGCCGCGCCGCCTCGCTGCCGGGTTGGAGTCCCGGAGTCCTTCCTCCACGGCATCGGCCAGGACGAGATGCAGGGTCCCCCGCCACGTCTTGACGCTGGAATCCGCGTAGCCCGCCGCGCGTTCCTGCTTCTCCCACGCGGCGACATCAGAGGCCACGATGTCCGCGACAGCCCGATGCTGGAAGACCGGCAGCAAGTGCTCCTCGATGTGCCTGCGGTAGTTCTGCATGGTCGACGCCGCGAGATCCTGCGCCGCATACCAGCGGCTCACGTAGTCCCCGAACGTCATGCGTCCGGCGGTCGGATCACGCCGCGCGCCGGCGCGAACCTTCGCCTCGGCGTCGTTCGCGGCCTGCTCCGCCTCCCGCTTGGTCCGGAAACGGACGGTTACCCCGGTGGAGTCGACAACCGTGCCGTACTTCCCCGACCCCAACTTGAACCGGCCCCGCCAGTAGTCGCCGCGCTTCTCGGCGTACCCCATGAACTGCTGCCTCCTTCCGTGCCTATGCCGCCGTGTCCGGCGCGGCACGGCGTGCGCGACGCGGCACACGCGCGCTGAGCTGGACGACCGGCACGTCCTCCTTACCGACGGTCCGACGGGAGCTCCGTACGGTTGCCCGGGCGGAAGGGCCGCTCGGCCTGACCTCGAACAGCCGGAGGATCTCCCTGATGTGCTCCTCGGTGAACAGGTAGCTGCCGCCGATCCAGCAGTACGGGATGCGGCGTCTACGGGCCTGTTCCTTGACCCACCACTCCGAGCAGCGCAGCATCTCCGCGACCTCCGCCGGGCGGTAGAAGGTCGCGTGTGCCGATCCGGTGCTGCTCACGGTCTCCGTGCTCCTCTCCGATTTGGTGTCAAGGTGGGCTTGACGCTGAATCGCGCGTCAGGCGACGAGGGTCTGTATGTACTCGCGGGCGGCGTCCTGGTGCTCTCGGGCCATCGCGGCGGATGCGTTGGCGAGTAGCGCGTCAGCGGTGGTGTGCCAGCCGGCGCCCACGAATTGCAGGAAGTTGACCACCAGCGTGGTCGGTTCCGTGTCGGCCGCGGCTTCCTGCGGTCCGCTGCTCTGGGTGCGTCGGAACACGACGCGTTGGTTGCGCAGTAGGGCGAAGGTGATCGAGTAGCGGCGGGACTTGGTGAGGAAGTGGCCGCCGAACCCGAGCATGTGCGCCCACCGCCGCAGCCGCCGCCAGTCTCGGGGGATGCCGAGTGTCCAGCAGGCGTCGACGAGGCGTTCGGTGTGGGTGCCCGCCGGGTCGGCGTAGATGTCGATGCTGTCGCCGGTGAGCCGGTTGGAGGCGTGCCCGGTGACCTCGGTGGACTTGGTGGCGTACTTGGCCAGGTACGCGGCCACCTGCGCGTCGGTGACCTCGCCACGCCCGGCCACGGTGATCACCTTGGTCAACACCTGCTCGCCCCAGGTGATGCGCCAGCCGCCGAGGTGGGCGGGGTGGTCCGCGGTGGTGAACCCGACGGTGGCGGCGGCGTGGTCGACGGCGGCGACCAGGTCGGCGGCGTCGAGCTGCGGCGGGGCCGGCACGATGGCGTCCGGGTCGTCGGGGTCGCGGCCGTCGAGGCGGATGATGGCGTGGAAGTGCACGACGCCGCGTCGTTGCATCTCGGCTGCCTTGCCGAACGACAGCCGCACCGGGGACACCCACCGGGTCTTGCCGGTGCGGGGCGAGGTCACGGGGATGTCGGGGATGCCGCGTGCGGTGGCGAGGCGGTGCATGTAGCGGTTGATGGCGATGGTGGTGCGCCGCCACAGTTCCCCGGCCGAGAGGTTCCAGACCGCTTGCGCGTCGTGGTCGTAGCAGTCCAGGCACAGCGGGGTGCCCAACCGGGCGTCGGTGTCCTCGTGGCGGGCGAAGCAGACCAGCCGCACCCCGTGCGGGCACACCGCCGCCTCCCGGCGGGCGTGGCACGGCTCCGGCCGGCAGTCGCACGAGGTCCGGCGGGTGCAGGTGTGCCGCTTGACGTAGCGGGTGTGCACCTCGCCGAAGGACGGGGCGGTGAAGGTGGGGAAGACCGCCGGGTGGTGGGCGACCTGCTCCGGGACGCCCTTGCCGCCTACCAGGCCGGCGCGGACCACCTGGTAGGCGTCGCGCTGGTAGAGCTTGGAGCAGGTCGGGCACACGGCGGCACGGCGGTTGCCGCACGGCTTGTAGATAACGCCGTCAGGCATGTCGGCCGTCGACCGCTCCGCCAGGAGGCGGCCCGTGGCGGCCTCGACGGTGGCGATGGTGCCGACCAGGCGGATCGGGCGGGTGCAGCCGGCGGCCGGGCGGACGTGGCGCAGCCAGCCGGCGAGGTCGGGTTGGGTGAGCCGGGCGGCGGCCTGGAGCCGGATGTCGGTGGAGTTGGCGTACCAGGGTGGGGCGGTCGGCTCGGCGCACGGGGCCGTACCCGAAGCGGGTGCTTCGGGTACGACGGTCAGCGTCGAGACGGTCAACGGTTCGCCTTCACGGGGCGTCCGTTGGCGGGCTGGACGGGTCGGTTGCTGGTGTTGGGGTCGAGGTCCAGGACCGCGAGGGCTTGTGTGGCCTCGTCGGAGGTCACCTTGAGGCGGACGGCCAGTTGGCCCGGGGTGATCGGCGTGCCGTGCTCGGTGCGGTACTGCTTCGCGACGCGGGTCGCTCGGGCGAGCAGGTCCGGGGCCACGATCGGCAGCGGAAGTTGGGCAGCGTCGGACGCGGTGACAGGAGTGTCGGTGGTGGACGGTGCCAACGTCGGTGCCGGGGTGGTGTCGGGCTTGCTCGGTCGGGGACGGGCGGTGCGGGCAGTCGCATCGGGCGCGGGCGTCGACGGCTCCGGGGTGGGGGCCGGTCGCGGTGCGGTGATCCGGGTGGCGACTTGGGCCGGGGTCGGGACCTCGGGCTGGACCGGCGTCGGTGCCGGTTCGGCGGGATCGACAGCGGGGACGATGGGCAGCTCGGGCCGGACCGGCGTCGGTGCCGGGACGGCGGGAACGGTCACGGTTGGGGTCGGCGTCTCGGCGGGTGCCGGGACGGTGCCGGTGGCGGCGGTCAGGGTTCGGCCGCTTTCCCGGCGGATCAGGGCGCGCATGTGCACGGCCAGGCCGGCGACGGCCGGGGGCAGTGCGCCGACGATCGCGGCCATGGCCACGCGCCAGGTTTCATCGGTGTTGGCGTTGGTTTGGAGCAGGTGGTAGGCCGACTGGGCGGCGATGCCGATGCCGGCCGCACCGTAGGTGTTCTTCTTGGCGAACGCGGCGACCCGTGCGGGCACGGGAGCCATCCACAGCACCAGGGCGACGACCACGTAGCCGTCGACCGCGATGGGCATCAGCCAGGCCAGGGCGAGGCTGACCGAGGTGCCGGGCAGGGTGATCCGGGCGGTGAAGCCGGCGAGTTCGGCCAGCGCGATCCAGGTGGAGGCGGACAGGCCGAACGACGCGGCCAGCACCGCCCACGAGGCGATCGACGCCAACCGGGGCTCGCCCGCCGCCGGTCGGAGGTTGGTCGGGTTGGTGGTCATGCCGTGGCCCTCCCCTCAGCGAGGCCGAACAGGGTCGGCTCCTCGCGGGAGGCCGGCGGCGTGGGTTGGGCCGCCCTGCGAGTGGCCGTCCGGTTCGTCCGGGCGGTCTTCAGGTTGTGCAGGTCGGCGAACTGGTGAGGCGTCAGCACGGACAGCGCCTGCTTGTCCTCGCCGCGCCGCCGGTGCAGCAGGGGGCGGACGGTGGCGTTCGTCGGGCAGTCCGTCACCCCGTCGGGGTAGCGGAAGCCGCAGCCCGGGCACAGCGACGATGCCGGGCTACCAGGGTGGTGGTCGGCGAAGACCTGGGCGAGGGTCGCCACCGTGACGCCGAGGCCGGCGCGGATGAGCCGCTCGTCCAGGGCGACGCGGTCGGCGCGGTCGCCGTAGCGCATCTGCACCGCCTGCCGGGACACGCCCAGCCGGTCGGCGATCTCCGACCAGGAGTACCGGTACGGAGGCTGTCGCAGACCGGTGACAGCGAGCCGGGTCATGGCGTCCACCTCGGTGGACAGCACCGCGAGCGACCGCAGTGCCTCGATGTCGCCGGCCGCGACCCGACGGGCATACGCCCGCAGGATGCGACGCACGAACGCGTCGAACTCGGTGGTCTCCACCGACCGCTTGGCGCGCTTGGTGCGGGTGCGCGTCAAGCCGGGCTTGACGGTGTTCTTGTTCATGCCGCACCGCCGTTGGTGCGGTCCCACTGGTCCGCCGCCGCCCGCAGGAGCGCGATCACTTGATCGGCGGTGCGGCCGGGGGCGTCGTTGAAGCCGTACGCGTCGCAGTGCTCGGGGTCAGGATTGGTGTGACCAATCTGCGCCTCGGCCACGTCGAGCGCGAACGCGAAGTCCGGGTAGCCGGGGTCGGCGTGGTTGAGCGCCGGGGCGTCGACCGGTCCGCCGTAGCAGACCATGCCGACCGCGCCGACCAGACAGGCCGGGGGAGTGAACGACCCCGACGTGGCGTCGTAGTAGGCGCCCTGCGTCCAGCCGTGGCGGGACAGGTACAGGGCGGCGTCCCGCAGCGTGCGGGCGGGGGTGGTCACCTGCTCGGCGACCTGGTTTTGGGTAGCGTGCATCGCGGCAGCTCCTTCCGGGCTGTTGATGGGGCGGGTCGGTGGCGTCCGGGGTGCTTTCTCAGGGCTGATCCCGGTGCTGCCGGCCCGTTCTTATGGGGTTCGGCGCTGGGGGCGGACCATCCGCCGCAGGGCCGCGTCGAACTCGGTGACGATCCGCATCAGGTGCGCCCTGGCGTTGGTGTCGCCGGGTGCGAGGCTGATGCGGGTGCGGATCTCGGCGTGCTGGCTGCCGTCGGCGGCCAGCACGCGAGTCAGGACCACCACACCGTGACCGGGGACCCGGAGGGTCACCGGCTGTGCCCGGTGCTCGCCCAGGCCGCAGGCATGGCCTCGGGCGCACCAGTCCGGGTGCGGCAGGTGGTAATCGTCGGAGGCGGGCCAGGTTGGCGACGTGGCCGGCCGGGGTCGGATACGGATACTCATGCCGCACGCTCCTTGCGGTTGGCCCGCATGCGGGCGGCGTGGGTGGCGATGCGGGCGCAGGCCGCGTCATCGAGGTAGGCGGCTTTGATCAGTTGCGGGGTGCCGCCTTCGGCGATGAGCAGGCCCACGCCGGGGTTGGTCGGGCTGATCGTGTTGGCCGACCAGCCGCGGTCGGCCCACCCGTGGCCCAGGACGATGTCGGAGGACACGTTGGTGGTGCACCGGAAGGCGCACCGCCAGGCGAACAGGTCCCGCAGGCTCGTCGGGATGATGTCGGACGAGGGGCGTTGCGTCGCCGCGACGACGATGATGCCGACCGCCCGACCTCGGGCCACCAGGTCCCGCAGGAGACCCGCGAAGTCCTCCCGGGTCTTCTTGTCCCCGACGGTGGCCGAGAAGTAGGCGATCTCATCGACAGCGACGAGGATCGGGCTGAACACGTCATCGCGTTGGGTCTTCCGGCGGCCGGCCACTTCCAGGTAGGCGTACCGGTTGTCCATCACGATCTGCATCCGCCGTAGCGTGGCCAGGGCATGCGCGATGTCCGGGCCGACGAACACGTCGGCGCAGCTCTTCCACTGGCCCAACTCGACCTGCTTGCCGTCCAGTAGGCACAGCCGGCAGTCGAGCGACAGGGCGGCGTGAGCCACGATCAGGTTCAGCAGGGTCGACTTGCCGCCGCCCGGTTCCCCACCGATCAACAGGTTGCGGTAGATCAGCGGGACCCGCACCGGGTGGCCGAACTCGTCCACCCCGACATGCACCGGGTCGAAGATCGACACGGGCTGGTCGGCGGGCATGCCACCCGGTGCGGCGGAGACGGTCAGCGTCGACATCGCCGATGCTCCGCTCAGGCCGCCGGCGCGGCGGTCGACCACGGGTCGTCCGCCGGCGTCTCCGGAGTGAACCCGTCCCCGGTGCGGGTGCGGGCCATCTTCTTCACCGACGCGGTGGCGAACCGCAGCGACGGGCCGACCTCGTCGACGTCCAGGCCGTACGCGGAACGCTTCTCGCCCTCCTCGTTCTCCCACCGCGACAGCCGCAGCCGCCCGGCCACCACCACGCGGGTGCCCTTGGCCAGGGACTCGGCGATGTGCTCGGCCAGGTCCCGCCACGCGGTGCAGGTCAGGAACAGCGGGTCACCGTCGCGGTACTCACCCGAGTTGCGGTCGAACACCCGGGGCGTGGACGCCACGGTGAACTTCACCAGCGCCACCCCGGCCGGGGTGAACCGCAGCTCCGGGTCGGCGGTCAGGTTGCCGACCACCGTGATCGTCGTGTCGTTTGCCATTGCGATCTCCTTCGAGATTGTTGAAGGTGAACCGCCCTGCTGGCGGTCACCGCACACACCCCGGTCAGGGCGTGTGAGTCTTGGAAATTCAGCGGCGCGAGTTCCGCTGCTCCGGGCCCGGCTCCGGCACGTCCAGCAGGTCCAGGCCAAGCGGGGGCATGGCCGGCGACACCGGGGCGTCCTCGTCGCGCATCCACGTCACCAGCGCCGACAGCGGCGAGGCCACCAGGCCGGTCAGTGGGTCACGACGGGTGATGTCGACCCGCACCAGGGCGGCATGCCGGGCCGACGCGCGGACCATCCGCGCCTCACCCGCCCAGCAGGCCACCGCGAGCTTGTCCGCCTTACCGTCCAGGTCCGTCAGGTCCAGGCCCGGCCGCAGCCACACCCACACCCGCTCACCGGCCGGCGTCGGCCGCGCCCACAGGATCAACGGCAACCGACCCGGGTGCAGCCGCGACGCGGACCGGATGAACTCCGCAAAGCACAACCGCAGCCGGTGCCGCACCACCACGCACCACACCCACGCCGACACCCGCCGACGGACCCGACCGACGCCGAAGACCACGCCCAGCACCAGGGCCAGGAGCACCAGCGGCACCGCCGGATGCGTCGCCCGAGACAGATACGCCATGCCCACGAACACGGTGACCGCAGCGAGGATCTCGAACGCCCACCACCACAGCACCCGCAGCGCCGGCCACACCCGGACCACGCACGCGACCACCAGGCCGCACACCGCGCCGGACAACAGCCCGACCACCACCGCGAGTACCAGCGGCAGCGCCACCGACGCGGTGGCACCCACCACCAGGGCGACGGACGCCGCCACGACGAGGAACGCCACCCGAGCCTTCTGCGCGTACGACCGCGACACCGGCGTCTCCACCAGCGTCACCGCGCCCACCGGGCGCTCACCGAACATCCTTCCGGCCATGCTTCGACTCCCCTCGGCGGTCCAAGTACTAACCGAGTTAGTACTGCGGACGTTACGACACCGCGCCGTTGATCGCCAGCCCCACCGGACCAGTGATCTTCGGGCAACGGAATTTGTAGATATGACGATCGCTCAGCCGCTCGGCCAACGACAGGTGTCACTGCGGGGTCAGGCCACTGTCCCCTTCCCTGTCACCCCTGTAGCCGGGCCATACTTGGGCTCATGGGAGACACGAGCAGCGCGGGCGAGGGCCGGCCTCTGTGGGCTCGCCGCATCCGGAACGAACGGGCCGCCCGAGGGTGGTCGCAGGCTGAGGCGGTCGAAGCCCTCAGGGCGCACGCCTCGTCTGAGCTGCCGTCGAGCGGCAGCCTGCTCCGCAACTGGAAGCGCTGGGAGGCGGGCGACGCCGAGCCGGACGACTTCTACAAGGCCCTCATCGCGGCTACGTTCGGCACCGTCACCGCTGCGTTCTTCCCCCGACGTGGCCGCGATGACATCGACAAGGCTCTGATCGCCGGCACCGGTCTCGACACCCTCGAAATCGTGACACGAATGCGCGCGTCGGATGTATCGCAAGCGACCCTAAAAGGGCTGCGGATCACCGCCGACAGACTGTGCAGTGAGTATCCCTACGCCGACTCGGCGGACTTGCGCGTCGAGGGACACGCGTGGCTGCGGCGCATGACGGCACTTCTCGACGCTCGCCTGACGCTCGCTCAGCACAGGGAGCTGCTCACCCTGGCGGGAACGGTCGCGCTCCTGGTGGGTTGTGTCGAGTACGACATGGGTCGACGCAGCGAAGCCGAGGCGACCCGCAAGGCAGCGTTGCAGCTCGGAGAAGAGTCCGGGGACGTGAACGTCATCGGTTGGGCGCAGGAGATGCGCGCGTGGTATGCGCTTACGGCAGGCGATTTTCGTGGCGTAGTTGCCGCCGCCGAAGCAGGCGAGGCAGCCGCGCCGCGCCACAGTGTGGCCGTCCAACTGGCGGCCCAGCGGGCCAAGGCGTGGGCTCGGATGGGGGACCGGCGTCAAGTTGAGCTTGCTCTAGACCAGGGCCGCCGCATCCTTGAAGGTCTGCCGTACCCGGAGAACCTGGATCACCACTTCGTTGTCGACCCCGCCAAGTTCGACTTCTACGCGATGGACTGCTACCGAATCGTCGGCGAGAACGGGCTTGCCGAGGTCTACGCGGATGAGGTGATCCGCTCATCCATGGACAGCAGCGGCATCGTGCGCAAGCCTATGAGGGTGGCGGAAGCGCAGATCACCCTTGGCGTCGTGGCTGCACGAGCGGGCGACTTGGATCGCGCCGTCGACCTCGGCCGCCAGGCGCTTAGCGGCAATCGGCGATCGTTGCCATCGCTCGCCATGGTGGCCGCGGACCTGTCGGCAGTGCTCGCGAAGCAGTACCCGGACGCGCCTGAGACACGAGACTTCGCGGACGAGCTGCGGGCAGTCAAGGCTAGCCAGAGCGCCTAGCGCTCAGCGTCATCGCCCGACGGCGGTTGGACCTCTGCCCGCAGCCTGCCGCCGACGCCGGGCCTCGGGCGCGCCTCATGCCAGCTGACAATGTGCGCCGGCCGCCACACGTGCGTCCGTCCGAGGGTCAGATCGGGCGCAGGCATCTGCCCCCGCTTCCGGTACGTCGCTACCGTGCCGACCCGCACCCCGAGGTAGGCGGCGACATCCGAAGTCGTCCACCACTCCGCGTCGGGGTCAGGGTTCGTCACGTCCGCCATTCTGCCTGCGTTGGGCGATCAACGCATCTACGCGTCGGGTCGTCCCCTGGACGCTTGCTGCCGGCACGTAGACGCACGGATGACCTACGCATTACGAGATCAAGTCGCCAACGCCGGCGGCCGGGGCACACGGGGCCCTAAGGGACGTCTCGTAACTCGATGAAGGCGTTGCCGGTGACCGGCTCGGTGCTCACTGAGCCAGGGCGATGTTGTGCAGGTGGGCGATGCCGGAAGCGGCATCGGCCAATGTGTTGGCGGCGCGGCGGTAGTCACGCAGGATCTTCCAGCACTTCATCCTGGCCAAGGCGTGTTCGACCTGCGCTCGGACGGTGCGGTGCTCGGCATTCAAGTCTTCCTTCCAGGTCGGCAGCGCACCGCCGTCGGAGGGCTTGCGGTAGGGAATGATCACCTCTGGGTTGCCGCGGTAGCCGCCGTCGGCCATGACCGGCCGTCCGGCCAACTTCTGGTCGATATCCGAGGTGCGGTAGACGATCGTGTCGTTGCGGTTGCCCGGCTGCGGGTCACCGACGGCGATGACCAGACGGGTGCTGGCGTCGATGGCGACCTGCAGGTTCGTCGAGTAGCGGTAGTTCTTGCTCGGCGCGGCCAGCCGGTGGTCCCGGGTCGGGATCAGCGTGCCGTCGACGATGGCGATCTGGTCGACCGGGCGCCGGCGGACCGGCGCCAGGGCCAGCAGGGGTCCGAGAGTGTCGATGACCCGGTGCGCGGCGGAGTGCGACACCCCGAACAGCGGGCCGATCTGCCGCATCGTCAGGTTGGTGCGCCAGTATGCGGCCACGAGCAGCACCCGATCGGGCAGGTCAAGAGCCCACTGCCGGCCCGGCCGGCCGTCAGCGATCGCGTCCCCGCCACGCTCGGCGACCACGCGGACCAGCCGACGGAACTGGGCGGGCTGCAAACCGGTGAACGGAAAAATCCACTCCGGGCGGGTCGAGGAGATCACCTGCACCCAGACATCCTCGATGATCGTCCTTAGCGGACGGACGCCGGGTTACGAGACGTCCCTTAGGAGCGAAAACACCTTTCGACACCTCGCATCACTCCCCCCACCATCCGCCGACCTCTTGCGGACCAGATGCGGACTGCCTTGTCGGCGTCGCGGTCACGCAGGTCCACCTTGGACGCCGAGCGAGGCTCCTCGGTATGCTTCACCTAATCATTGACGGGGAGGCACCGTTGGCCGGATTTGACATCACCTCCATCCTCGACTTCAAGCCTCCACGTTACATTTGCCCGCTCTGCCGTGGCCTTTTCCGGGAATTCAAGTGGGTTCAAGAAGACCCTGATGACCCTTGGAGCAGTGTTCAGCATTGCCCAATCTGTGTTTCGAAGTTTGTCTCAGGTGAGTTGGCTCCGAAGTACAACAACACTCCTCACCACTACCTGACTGAGGAGAAGTTCACTGTCGAACTAGGGCCTGACGCATTGGAGCACGCGCGGGCTATGGCGTCTCTTATTCGCCAGGCAACGAGTCCGCAGCATTCATGGGAGGATCCCTGGCCTCTCATGCGGCTGATGTTCGAGGTGCTGGCACGCGCACGACACTTTGTCTACTTCAGCACCTGGGGCATGAGCCACCTCATGATCGGTGCCTTCAAGATGGCCTCTGTGAGAGTTCCTGTTCTGGGCGTGGTGTCAAATGTTGAAGAACACGCCAGAGTGGAACTGACCGGCTATCCAGATGAGGCTCCTCAACTGACCGTGCAGGTCGTGCAGCCTGGCGCCGGCTCCTGGGATGCCCCGCACCAAAAGCTGGTGGTAGTCGACGGGATGGTTGCATTCACGGGGTCCACCAACCTGACGAACAATGCCATCCGAAAGGCTGACCGCGGGCTGGATATCAGCGAAGTGGTTACCGACGTTGACAAGGTAATCCAACTAAGCAATCAGTATTTCGCTCCCACTTGGAAGAGGCTAACCGCAGCCAATGAAAACGAAGTCGTTATGTGGGAACCGCCGTTCTAGAGCGGAGTCATCTCCTCGTCGGGGCAGTTGCAGGCCTTCCAGCCTCTCCGCACGGGAACAAGGTGGAGCGCCCTACTCGACGAGTCTCCATGGCGGTTGTCACGCGCCGCCGTGAATGCCACGCGGTTTAGGAAGTGTGGACACGGCCGGAAGCCGCTCGGCAATGAGCTGTCTTGACCTGGACGGCCACGCTGGTTGCCATGTCCAGGAGCTGACCGCCGTTGACCGCCGTCGCCCACCCCAACGGGCACGCAACGGGCACGGCTCGACCCTTAGCGTGGGAAGTGGACAAGATCGGACCTGCGTGCGGCCTTCCCGGGCTCGGTGCGGTCTCACGTGGCCTCGACCGGCCTTTCGTGGCACGGACTTATGGCCCGCCAGTGGACCGCAACTGCTCGGCATCCAGTGCGGGGTCGCGATGGCCGACCCGCACGGCGTCAGCGGGCCGACAGTGGAGCTACTGGAGGCGGCCGGCCCAGACATGCAGGTGGCCGAAGATCACGCCGCCGAGCTGCGGGCACGACTCGGACGGCAGGGAACCCGGTACGACCACGCCCGGGCAGGGCCCCTACGGGCGGTGGCGGTGGATCTCGGCCAAACGCTCCTCGTAGCTGATCACGCTGTCGCGCCTCAGCCAGTAGACGTTCGGGCGGCGGGCCGAGGCCAGCGAACAGATTTGGGACAGGTTCAACCGCACCAGCTCGATGATCTGGTCACGGGCTGCGTCGCCGGGGAACAGGAACATGTGCACCTTCGCCTTGAGGAAGGCTCGCAACTCCAGCTCCCGCTTGAGGATGTACTGGTCGCGGCCGAACACGACCCAGCCCCTCTCGCCGATCACCGGCAGCCAGTCCTCGTCGGCCAGGCCGTCCTCCAGTCGCTCCCGCGTGAAGACGGAGGCGGGGCTGTGCACCTTGTAGCCGAGGTCGACGATGCACCGGCGAAGCGACCGGCCGTGCATGTTCTCGTCGATGTAGAACTCAGGCGGCGCGGCCCAAGAGGATGCGTGCGGCGGCTCGGGCGTCGTGGATGTCGATCCCGAACTCGTCCGCGACTGTTTCAGCGCTCTCACCCGCCTTCATCATGCCGGCGACGTCCGCCACCCGGGTCCCTGTCGCATCGAAGATCGGCTGCCCGAAGGACCGCCGCATATCCACGATCACCTTGGACGGCCGCCAGTTGGCCAGCGTCAGCTTCTTCGGGATACCGGCGCTGTCGAACGCGATGTACTCCATGTGATCGGCGACGATCTCCTTGATCACGTGCTGGTTGGTGCCGCCGACGATCAGTCCCTCTCCGGCGCGACTCTTGCTGAAGTCCCACAGCACGTCGATGCCGTCGGTGGCCAGCTCGGGCGCCACCAGGACGTACTCGCGGCCGAACTCCCGCTGGAGTTCCGTCAGCGCCGGCCGGATCTTCTGCGGGCGCACACCGGCGGTCCGCAGTGCCTCCAGCACGTGCGCCTCGGCCAGCGCGATGAACGTTACGGGCAGCACATCCGGGCGGCCGTCAACCACGTGCAGCAGTGGCCCGCCACGCGGGTAGCCGCGCGCCCATCGGTGGAACGTCTGCCTTGGCACTCGAAGATGACGTCCGGCCTGGGCGAGATTGAGAATTCCTTCCGTAAAGCGCACATCGCCCATTTCTCCCCCTTTCCGTACGTCACGCATTCCCTGCCAGCAGGATTGCACATTCGCGGTGTTGCGCGCACCACCGTCGGGGTGTCGCCCCTTCCGCCGTTCAGAGGTTGCCGAGCAGCACGCGCCCGATGTGCGGGCGCGGCCATCTCAGCGAGTTTGCGCCGCCGCGACCCGCAAAGCCGTCCCACCCCGAAGGTAGAGTCCGCGACCGTGGATAAGGTGACCTGGCTCGATGTCATCACTGTGGTCATCGCCCTGGGCGGCGTGGTCGTGGCAGCGCTCTCGTGGGTGGTGTCGCGTGGCTCCCGTGACGAGGCGCGGCGGTCAGCCGACGCCGCCGAGGTGTCGGCGAAGGCGGCGCAGGACTCGGCCCGGGAGGCGGCCGCCGTGGCGGCGATCGAGCGTGACCGGGACCATGACCGGCTTGGCCCCGGCCCGGTGCCCGACATCGCCCCCAAGCTGGAGACGAACCCGCGCAACAGTGGTCTGCCCGACACGCTGTTCGGCACGGTCACTGTGCCTCGCGATTACCGCGTGCGCGGCTTCGCAGTACGGGGCAACTCGTCATCGCCGATCGGGCTGGACCTGCTGCTCCACGCGGGGCGTCCCTACCGGTTTGCCATCGAGCAGTGGCCGAAGGACCGCATGGAGCCGGTCGCGGAGTACGTGCTGTTCCGGTTCTGGCCGCCGGCCGAGGTTGACGACGTGGACGCGTGGCGCTGCCCCTGCGACCGGCCGCAGGCCGATGGGAACGAGTGGACGCCGGGCCACTGGGAGTGGCGTGCGCCCGTCCAGTATCGGCGGCCACCAGCGCCGATGATCGCCTATCGCTGAGGCCGGGGCGCAAGCGCTGTGCGTGAAGGTAGGGCGAGAAGTGTCGGACTGCGCGCCTACCATCGCAGGCATGGCAGATGACACGACGGGCGTCCGCGTGACGCACACCAGCGGTGAGGACCACCACCCGACCGGCCGGGACGTGGGAATCGAGAATGGCCACCTCACCGTCTACGACAGCGAGAACCGGCCCTATGCGCGGACGGTCGCGGTGTACGCGCCGCAGCGGTGGGTGTCGGCTCTGGTCGAGAGAAAGCAGCAGCAGGGCTAGAGAGCCACGGGGTGGTCGCGCCCGCCGGCCCGCGCCTAGGCGACGGACGCGACCATGTCTCTACCGGCGGCGGTGGCGCCAGGACAGGTCGCCCCAATCACGCGACTGCGCCATCGGTGGCTGCCCGTCCAGCCCGAACCACTCACCGTCCACAGTGCAGCCCGCAGCGTGTGCCACGGGCGCCTGCTCGGGCACCAGGTGGTCGTCGGTCACCCCCTGGCGGCGGCCATCGCCCTCCACTCGGTCGACCAGCCGGCTCACATGACCACCCGGCCCTTGGCGTTCATCTTCGGCGCTGGCGCTGCGTCGCTCTGTGTTTGTGCTGGTGTTGGGGCGGGCGGGACTCGAACCCGCGACCGAGGATTATGAAATCAAGATCGGCCGCTCGACAACCTGCTCGACCGTGCTTCTACCAGCGGAAACGCCTCTCGACATCTCTCACCACTACCCCGTCACCCGCCGACCTCTTGCGGACTAGATGCGGACTACTGTCCCCGACTGGTCGACCGGCACGATGTGGCGATACTGGCTTGGCGAGACACCCACCGTTATCTATGGTCGTGAGGCGGTACGGCAGCGAGATGCCGACCAGAACGGTGGGGTGTACCGGCATGGTTAGCCACGGACGGGGTCAGCAGCGGGTGCGTCCGCGAGCCGCTCGCCGCGCCGCCCAACGGGCATCACAGAAGGTTGGCGGCAAGGCGGAGCGGCGCGGACGTCGCGTTCCGCCAACCGTCGCAGGCTTCGAGGCCGCGCTGCATGACCATGGTTACGACGGCGTCGCTGAGGCCCTGATCTCGCGACACAACCAGCGCATGGAACGAATCGAGACTGTCAGTCACACTATGCAGTGCAGTGGCCTACCGTTGCTTGCGAGCTACCTGCCGCTAGGGCTCGCGGCTGAGCAATTGGGTGCGCACCCTGGGCGCGCACCCATGCACTCGGGTTCGACCTGGGAAGACCATCTGGCTTGGGGGCTGGACAGCACCGCGGCAGCGGTCCGTCTGATGATGAGCTTGCAGCCGGTCGGTGCGAGCATCATCGCCCGGACCCAACTGGAGCGCTGGTCGTCGAACCTTGAATTCAACAGCTTCATCCGCCAGGAGCCGGGCGAGTCGACCGTCGCTTGGTTTAACCGGCTATGGAGCGCGCCGGTGGTTTGGCCAGATGGGGTGGCAACTCCGGTGGGTGATCTATTCGGGGATATCAGCGAGCTGTTGCATGGGCGCGGCCCGCTGATGCCGCTCGTGTGGCTTGATGTAGCCGACGTCACCGACGCCCCTTCAAGTGAGCATGTGCGGCTCCTCGACACCATCAGCGACTCGCTGGTGGTTAGCCTGAGCCACATCCGTAGGTGCCTCGCGACTGTCGCCGAAGCAAGAGGCCGGGGCTATCGTGCCCAGACGATCAACATGGTTCGGCTCGTCTCGCCAGCCCGGGGCTGGGTATCTGACCTTCGACCCTTCTTGTTCCCTCTGGTGCCGGATCAATTCCGGGCTGTCGAGGGCGTGCTCGGTGCGACCGCCAGCGGATACCGACGCGTAGTGTCCGCGCTGCGCGCCGGTCAACGTCACGATGAACCTTCGGAGCTGTGGCCGGTCCTAAGCTTCGGTGCCCAGCGGTTTCGGGCTCTGATACTTGCCGAGCACGCTCTGAAGGTGGAGCGGAAAATGCTTGGTGACCGGTTCGATGAAATGGGCATCCAAAGCCTTGCGACCGAGGCCGTGCTGGCGGGCGAGATGGCAGCCATGCTCGCGCTGTGGCTACGTCCTGACTCCGGTAGACGCCTGGCGGCAGACGCGCTCGCCGTCTCCGCATCTGGCCTGCGATCAGCCCAGTGGCTATGGCTCGAAGACGACGACCGCGCCATGGGCTGCCTGCGGTGTGTCATCGAGCAGGTCGCACGAGCACGAACTTGGCGGGTTAGGCCGGATCGTGCTGCGAAGATTGAAGCGAACCCAAAGTCCACTCCTCGCAACTGGATAGAAGCTGCCGGCTGGAAGCGCCTAAACCTGTTGAACCGCGCGCTCGGCGAGTTCGCGCATGGTTCGACGCGGTCGAATTGGGATGTCGCCCGTAACGCACTCGTCGAGCTCCAAGAGAATGCAGCGGAAGACGAGGCGAGGTACACAGGCCGCACTCATGCACTCGCCGCCATGATCTTTATCTTGTCCGTGGAATGCGCGGCCTGGGTCGACAGCTTCAGCAGCGAACTGGGCGAGGCGTACCGCAGGGTCATTCGTGTCGACGATGCGCGGGCCGACAAGGCTATTGAGGCACTGATGAACCGGGCGTGGGAAAAGCGAGGAACACCACTGCGGTAATGACGCACGCTTGCAGACTGACCTTCCTGCCATCCCGATGCTCCTATGGAGGTCAAGGGGTGAGGGCGGTGAAGTCGGCGCGTAGGGCGGT